>DASPGQ010000698.1 GCA_035620555.1 Vicinamibacteria bacterium | reverse complement strand
GATAAAGATAAATGTCGACCACGAAACGACAAGTAACCGTTCGCATCTCTGAGCATTCTCGCGATCTCCTCAGATGGCTTTCGGAAAGAGAAGGCCGGTCGATGCAAGCGGTCGTCGGATCGGCCCTCGAGGTCTATCGGCGGCAGCGATTCCTCGACGAAGTGAATGCTGGCTATGAGGATCTCCGGCGGGACGCGCCGAGTTGGGAAGCGTGGACCGCAGAGGGTGCTCTCTGGGACCAAATCTTGTCCGACGGGCTGGCGGCGGAACCGAAACCGAGCCATGGGGTCCCACGCTCGCGGCGGAAAGAACCACAGATGAGCGTGGGCCGGGGTGAGATTTGACTCGCCGACTTGAATCCGACCGGGTGTCACGCGCAAGCCAGCAAGCGCCCGGTCGTGGTTTGCTTCGGAGGACAGCTTGAACAACGGCCCGGCGGGCCCCAGAGACTAGCCGCTCAGGCGGCGGCGAAGTTATAATAGGTCAAGTGATCGTGACCATATAATAAATGAAATGACCACTTACAAGAAAACGATTAGTGCGAGTGATTTCAAGGCTCGGTGCAGTCAAGTCATCGATGACGTGGCGAAGGGGCGAGGCTCCGTAGTGATTACGAAACGCGGGCGACCGGTCGCGAAGCTCATCCCTGCCGACACTGAGCGGAAGTCGATCTTCGGCTTCGCCCGGGGCTCGATAACGATCCACGGAGATATCGTGGAGCCCATCGATGTCGAGTGGGAAGCGTCCCGTTGACCCTCCTGCTCGACACCCACATTCTCATCTGGCTTGTGGAGGGCGCCACGGACCTCGGCGCTCGCTCGTCTGGAAGGTCATACTCTGGGATCGGCCAATAAGACGCTCGCGTAGCTCGTGCTTGACCGAGCGGAGAGAGGACCGAAAAACTAAGTTTCCCGCGGGATGGGCTTGGCGCGATTCTCTTCCTTGTCGCGGTACATCCGCTCGTCGGCGAGGTGGATGAGCTCCTCTTTGGTGGGGGCTTCGCTGGGAAAGGTTGCGAGCCCGATGCTGGCGCCGAGCCGGGAATTGATACCTTCTTCCTTCAAGAAAGTCGTCCGCAAGATGAGCTGACGCATGCGCTCGCCGAGCCTCTTGGCTTGCTTGGCGTCGGTGTCGGGAAGGATCACCACGAACTCGTCGCCGCCGTAACGGGCGGCGATGTCGGTCTCGCGGATCGCGGCTCGCAGGAGAAAGCCCACTTCGCGGAGCACCTTGGTCCCCCGAAGATGTCCGTGGGTGTCGTTGATGTTCTTGAAGTTGTCGAGGTCGATGAACAGCAGGCTCAGGCGGGACTTGTGACGAATGACGAGCTTCAGCTCGCGCTCGAGCGCCTGATGGAAGTAGCGCAGGTTGAACAGCGAGCTCACGTCGTCGAGGATCGAGTTCTCCTTCGTCCGCTGGTAGAGGCTGACGTTGTCGATGGCGACCGAGATCTGTTTCGAGAGCTGGCTCAGGAGCGGAAGGTCCTTGTCGGAGAAGGCGAACTCGCGACGAGAGCCGAGGCCGAACGATCCGATGATCCGCCGGCGTGATTCGAGAGGCAGGAGGATGTAGGAGCGGATGCCGTCCTCGCAGAGGAACTGGTCCTCGATGAAACGCTGGTGGGCCTTGGTGTCGTCATGGATGAAGTGCCTCTCGTTCAGCACGACCCAGCCGGGTCCCGTTCCCACCAGGGGGAGGAGCGATTCCATTCCCCAGCCCGAATCCGCGCGAGCCCCGGAAGCGAAGATACGCAGGTAGCTTCCCGAAGGGTCGAGAAAAGCGACCGAGAGCCGGTCGAAAGCCACGAGCTTCTTCATCTCGTGGGCGAAAGCGTCGAATACCTCTTCGATCTGGAGGCTGCTGGAGATGATGCGGGCGATGTTGTTGAGGACCTTGATCTCCTTGGACTGCCGGAGCGTCCTCTGGAAGAGAAGCGCGTTCTCGGCCGCCATGCCGACCTGGTTGCCGATGGAGGTGAACAGGTCGAAGTCGAACGTGGGGAAGAGCTGCCGCTCGCCGATGGCGAGCTGCATCACTCCGAGCACGCGGTTCTTGCTCCGGAGAGGCACGCCGGCAACGGCGCCCAGGTCATTGACGCCTTCGAGGAGACCCGCCAGTCTCGGCTCCTTCTTCAGCGACTCGGCGAGCCGCGGCTCGCCGCTTTCGAGAACGTTGACGGCGAGCTCGCACTCTTCGAAGGAGAGCGCTCTACTGGTGGGCTCGATGCCTCGGTCGCCGCGGAAGGCGGCTACCTGAAAAGTCTTGTTCTCCTCCTGGTAGAGCAGCATCTCGCCGTAGAGGCTGCCGCTCGCTTCCATGATGACGACGAGGGAATCCTCGAGGATCTCGGTGAGATCGAGGGATTTGCTGATCGCCGAGGACAGCGAGTTCAGCGCCGTGAGCTTGTGGTTCTGAAACAGGACCTCGCGCTGGAGCAGCCGTTCCTCGCTGAGATCACGGCATTGAACGAGAACCACCTTCCCGTCGTCGAACCCGAGCACGACACCCCGTACCGCGACTGGAAGACTCCCCTGTTCCTTCGTTTCGAGGGCGATGTCGTCGTAGCTGAAACCCTCGGGATTCGAGAACCGCTGGAAATGCTCGACCGCCCGCCCCTTGGCGTGACGCGGATGAAGATCCTCGAGCCTCAGGTCGAGGAGCTCTTTACGCTCGTAACCCGTCAGCCGTTCGGCTTCCTTGTTGGCGTCGAGACACAGGCGGTTGGTCGCATCGAAGAAGAACGTCGCCACGCCGAGCTTCTCGAACGCCGAGCGGAACTGCCAGCCGGAAAAATCCGGACGGTCACCGCGGAACGAGTGTAGAGAAGGCTTGGCCATTGGACTTCGGTTGCCCCATCGAGTGGTTGGGGAAAGTCGTGTGGCGGCAGTAGAATAGCGGAATCGAGCCCGGCCGTCAACCACGATGTTCTCGCCGTCGGCCGGAGGAGGCATTCTACACTTGGAGAAGACACCGTTTGTCGCCATGACGATAGCCGGCTCCGACTCCGGCGGCGGGGCCGGCATCCAGGCGGACCTCAAGACGTTCGCCGCCCACGGGGTGTTCGGAACGAGCGTCATCACCGCGGTGACCGCCCAGAACACACTCGGCGTGACCGGCGTCGAGGAGGTCTCTGCCGAGCTCGTGGGGCTTCAGATCGATGCCGTCGTGACCGACATCGGCGTCGACGCGGTCAAGACGGGCATGCTCTCCTCCCGTCCCATCATCGAGACCGTCGCCGCCCGGCTCGAGGAGCACGGGCTCGAGAAGGTCGTCGTCGACCCGGTGATGGTGGCGAAGAGCGGCGATCGGCTGCTCCAGGACGCCGCGGTCGAGGCCCTCACCGAGAGGCTCTTGCCCCGCGCCCTGGTCGTGACCCCGAACGTTCCCGAGGCAGAGGCGATGGTGGGCTTTGCCTGCGAGGACGAAGACTCCAAAAAGCGCGCGGCCGAGCGCCTCGTCGAGATGGGCTCGCGGGCCGCCCTGGTCAAGGGGGGGCACGGACGGGGCGATGAGGCGGTCGATTGGCTGTACCACGAGGGACGTTTCCGCTCCTACCGCGCTCGGCGCGTGACGTCCCGCAATACCCACGGGACGGGGTGCACGTTCTCGGCGGCGATCGCCGCCCAGCTGGCTCGCGGCCGCGATCTCGAGTCCGCCGTCGAGGTGGCGAAGGGCTATCTCACGGCCGCTCTCGCGAGCGGGGTCGAAATCGGCCAAGGCCACGGCCCGGTGGATCATTTCGTCGGATGTTCTCTGAGAGAATAACCATGATGGTTGTCCGCTTCTCCGGGGCTAGGCTAAGATGAAAGCCGTGTTCGAGGTCGTCCACGACATTCTCGATGTGAAAACTCTGGCCCGTCAGGTGGCGAGCCAGTCCGACGGCGCCATCGTCGCCTTCTCCGGTATCGTGCGCGGCACGAATCAGGGGAAGAAGGTGCTGTTTCTCGAGTACGAGGCGTACCCCGAGATGGCGGTAAAGATGATGGAGCGCATCGGTGACGAAATCCGCGCCACCTGGGGGCTCCAGAGCGTCCGCATCCAGCACCGCGTGGGCCGGTTGAACGTGGGCGAGACGAGCGTCGTCATCGTGGTTTCGTCCCCCCATCGCGATGATGCCTTCGCCGCTTGCCAGTACGCCATCGATCGGCTCAAGCGCATCGTTCCGATCTGGAAGAAGGAAGTATTCGAGGACGGCGAGGTCTGGGTCGAGGGGCCGAGCGAGGTCGCGGAGGTGCCTTGAGGGTCCGGGTACGGTTGTTCGCCGGGCTTCGTGAGGTCGCCGGCGCCGATCATCTCGATGTGGAGCTCCCGAGAGGGACGACGGTGCACGGACTGTGGCAAAAGCTTGTCTCGGGAAACCAGAAGCTCGCGGCCTACGGGGGCTCGGTCCAGTTCGCCGTCAACCACGACTTCGTCAAGAGTGAAACCGAGCTCGCTCCCGACGACGAGATCGCTTTTCTTCCACCCGTTAGCGGGGGCTGATGCCGGGGTCGAGCCGGCGCGAGCGACAGGAGCTCATCCGCTCGCTCATTCGCGAGAAAGTCATCCGCAACCAGTACGAGCTTTTGACTGCCCTCTCCGTGGCCGGGGTGGAGATGACCCAGTCCACTCTTTCCCGGGAGCTGAAAGCGCTCGGCGTGGGCAAAGCTCCCGACAATCGCGGAGGGTACCGTTACGTGGCCCCATCGCGCACCGACGATCCCCTCTCGCCGCTTCTCGCCCTCGTCGCGAGCATCGAGCGCGCCGGCAACCTGCTCGTGGTGAAAACACCCCCCGGAAACGCTCAAGGCGTGGCTCGCGCCATCGACGAAGCCAAGCTCCAGGAAGTCATGGGCACGATCGCCGGTGACGACACGATCCTCATCATCTGCCCTCGCGACCGAGACGGCCAGGCGGTGGAAGACCGGCTGAGAGCTCTGACGGGCCGTTGATCCCGTTCTAAATCAACGGTCAGGTGGGCTGAGCCAGACGGCGTTCGAGCCGCCGTCGGCGATGGCCGAGCTCGTCGCGCCAGCGCTGTCTGACGCCGGGGGGCAGCTCGAGGCCCGATTCGAGACTTTCGAGAGCGCGATGGCAATGCCCGAGAGCCGATTCGAGATCGCGCGCCCGATGCTCGGCGTCCATGGCGAGCTCCTTCAGGGCGACGAGGCCGTCCGCTCCGCCCTCCTCGGCAAGCTCCTGCCAGAGGCGCCTCGCCTCGTCCCACTCGCCACGACGTTTGTGGAGCTCGGCGAGACCGCGCAGCGAGCGCCGCCGGGCGTGCCCGCCGAGCCCCGATTCCACCGCGCGTACGTAGTGGCGCTCCGAGCGTTCGGCGTCGCCGGCACGAGCGAAGAGCCGGCCGAGGCTGAAGTCGTCGAGGGGGTGATCGGGCGCGGAATCCTCGTCGAGCATGTCGCAGGCGGCCACGGTGAGCGCGGCGAGGGACAGGATGTCGTCGTGGTTGTGGCGAAAGACATAGGGAAGCCGCGAAGCGTCGCCGGTCCTGACGAACCGGAAATAGATGTCGGGTATCAGGTAGCCGGGGACGTCGTTCTCCCGCTCGAGTCCGAGGAGCAGGGACTCGAGCTCGGCGAGGCGGCAGCTCTCGAACCGGGCCTTCCACAGGCTTCTCGCCGGATGGAGGAGATCGAAATGGAGAATCTCGGTGAAGTCGATGGATTGCCTGGAGAGGACGAAGCGCGATTCGAGCAAGGGGACGTCGAAGCTCTTTCCGTTGTAGCTCACCAGGACGTCATAATCGGCCAGCATCGGGGCGAAGAATGCCAGCATCGCGGCTTCCTCCTCGTAGCTCCGCATGAAGAGCTGGCGTACGACGAATGCGCCGTCCTGGATGAAGCCGAGGCCGATGAGGAAGGCATAGGTCCCCGAGCCACCGGCGAGTCCGGTGGTCTCGGTATCGACGAACAACGCCCGCTCGAGATCGATCGCGAGCTCGTCACGATCTCGCGCGAGCACGGAGAACGCCGAGGGAGAAACGTCCTCGAGCCGACGGAGCTCCATCTTTCCGTGGTGGTGCGCGAGCGGGAGGCGGCGGTCGACGCAATAGAAGGAGCCCGCATCGTTCGTGATGACGCTCCCCTCGACCGCACGGTCCAAAGCGACGATCTCGCGCTCGACCCACCGCGGGGGAGACTGGCGTTCGATCCGGGGCCTCGTCGCCGCGACGGCCACGAGCCTCTCGAGCCTCTGCTTGAGGGAAAGCTCCCGGCCCGGATCGGCGTCGTCTCCGAGGAGCTCTTTCTCGAGCTTCCCGAGCGAGTCGTCGCGCCTCGGCCGCCGAGTCGGTTCGGGGATGAGTCTCTCGAGCCGCTGCCGCGTGGTGCTCATCGAGGGGCGAGCCGCTCGAGGATCGCGAGGGCCATCTCCTTGCCGCGGGCGCCCACCTCGCCCACCGGGCCGACGCAGGACGGACAGCCATCGTGGCAGGGACAATCCTCGATGAGCTTCCGTGCTTCGGAGAGGAGTTTCGGGTGAAGCCGGTAGAGCGGCTCGGAGAAGCCGATGCCGCCGGGGTAGTTGTCGTAGAGAAAGACGTTGGGCTCGTAGGCGGGGCCGACCGGCTCCTTCACCGCCGGAAGCGGCCTGCGGAATCCGCGCTCCACCGACGCCGTGCCCTGGGAGTTGTCCCCGATGGCGACGCCGACGTCGGAGCGGTCGCACATCAGGAACAGCATGGCGATCGTCTTCAGGGTGTTGGCGAGGCCGACGACTCCGTCGCGCCGCTCTTCGGAACCGCCGGGAAGCTCGGACAGGATCTCACGGGGGATGGTGAGCCAGTAGGCGGTGGTGTGCATCTCGATCTCCGGCATGTCGAGCTCGCCCGAACCCACGTTCTCGAGCGTGTAGAACTTGATCTTCTTGAACCCGACCACCTGGGAGACGACGTGGACCTCACCGTAGCTCCTTCGCCCCGAAGCGATCGCAGACTCTTCGAATCGATCGAGAATGTTGACTTTCGTATAGGTGATGGCGTCGGTGAAGTAGTCGGTCTCCCACTGTCGCACCGAGGCCCGACGTTCGTCGTACTCGAACCGCTCGACGATGTACTGCTGGCCCTCGAGGATGTAGATCGCCTTCGGATGGAGCGTGGAGTGGGCGCTCACGAAGTCGACCTCGGCGATGACCTTGGGCTCGCGGGTCTCGTCATAGACGACGAAGTTGTCCGAGCTCACCGAGCGCAGGCTCACGCTGTCGGCGGGATAGGCGTCGCTCGTCCAGTGCCAGCGGTCGCCCGCGTGGTGTAAGACCTCGTGCTCCTCGAGAAACGAAAGGATCTCGATGAGCTCTTCGCTCCCGAAACGCTCGCCGTCTCCGAAGGGAAGCTCGAAGGCGGCGCACTTCACGTGGTCGACGAGGATGGAGAGGTTATCGGGATTGATGAGGCCATGCTCGGGGGAGCCGGCGAAAAAGTAGTCCGGGTGGTTGACGATGAACTGGTTCAACGGGTTGGAGTTCGCGATGAAGACGGCGACCGAGGCTCCGGTGCGCCGTCCCGCCCGTCCCGCCTGCTGCCAGGTCGAGGCGATGGTTCCCGGATAGCCGGCGATGACGGCGACGTCGAGGGCGCCGATGTCGATGCCGAGCTCGAGAGCGTTGGTGGAAACGACGCCCAGCACCGTGCCCTCGCGCAGGCCGGCCTCGATCTCGCGCCGCTTCTTGGGGAGATACCCCCCGCGATAGCCGCGGACGATGTCCTTCGAGGCCGCCGATCGCTCGAGCTCGTTCTTCAAGTAGGTCACGAGAACTTCGGTGGCGAGGCGGCTGGTGGCGAAGACGATCGTCTGGAGTCCTCGTTTCAAGAACGACGTCGCGATGCGTCGCGTCTCGTTGATGTACGACCGCCGGATGCCGAGCTCGGGATTCACCACCGGGGGGTTGTAGAAGACGAAGTACTTCTCCCCGCGCGGGGCGCCGTTTCGCCCGATGAGCTCGACCGGCTCCTCGAGGAGCGCTTCGGTCAGCTCCTTGGGATTGGCAATGGTCGCCGAGGAGCAGATGAAGCGCGGCTCGACGCCATAGAACCGGCAGATACGCTTGAGTCGCCGGATGATGTTCGCGAGATGGCTCCCGAAGACCCCCCGGTAGGCATGGACCTCGTCGATGACGATGTAACGAAGGTTCTCGAAGAGCTTCACCCACTTGGGGTGGTGGGGCAGGATGCCGCTGTGCAGCATGTCGGGGTTGGTCACCACCAGGTGAGAACGGGCGCGGATCGCCTTGCGGGCGTCCTGCGGGGTGTCGCCGTCGTAGGTAAAAACGCGTATGTCGGCGCCGATGTCCTGAATCAGACCGTGGAGCTCGGCGAGCTGGTCTTGCGAGAGGGCCTTGGTGGGGAACAGGTAAAGGGCGCGGCTATCCGGATCGCGCAGTACGCGGTCGAGAACGGGCAGGTTGTAGCAGAGTGTCTTGCCCGACGCCGTGGGGGTCACGACGACGACGTTCTCACCCGCGCCGACCCGCTCGAAAGCCTCTTTCTGATGCCAATAGAGTCGATCGATTCCGCGCCGCTTCAGCGCGTCGGCGATCGGGGTCGCGAGATCGGGTGGAAAATCGACGAAATCCGCCGGCAACGGCGGGAAATGCCGAACGGCGGTGATGCAGTCGGGCCGGGAGCGCTCGCCCTCGAGCTCGGCGATGACCTTCTGAAGAGCCTGGCCCCGATCCGCCGGCGCCAAGATTGACGTCATAGAGTTGCGGAAGTGTACCCCGAAGGGTCACGACCGACAAAGCATACAGCGGGTTGAAGTTGTGGGAGATTGCTACTAAACTGAGAGATCCGGTCGGCTCTCGACCGAAAGGTAACCTCTTGGTCCTCTTCAACTACGCTCTCAAGGAGCTCACCGCCAAGATCGTCTACTACGGTCCGGGTCTGTCCGGCAAGACGACGAATCTCCAGTACATTTACGAGGAGCTCCCGATCAAGAACAAGGGCCGCATGCTGACCCTGGCCACCGAGACCGACCGCACTCTGTACTTCGACTTCCTCCCCGTCGATGCCGGAGTCGTACGGGGGGTGAGGACGCGCGTACAGCTCTATACCGTGCCCGGGCAGGTGTTCTACAACGCCACCCGGAGGATGGTGCTCAAGGGTTCGGACGGCGTCGTATTCGTCGCCGACTCCCAGAAGAACATGATGGAGGCGAATCTCGAGAGCATCGAGAATCTCCGGGAGAACCTCGAGGCCCACGATCTGAACCTGGCGGAGATGCCTCTCGTTCTGCAGTTCAACAAGCGGGATCTCGAGGAAGTGACCTCGATCGAGGAGATGAACGACCGGCTCAACCCCATGAACGTTCCGTTCTACGAGGCAGTTGCAACCAGCGGCATTGGGGTGGAAGATACGCTCCAGGCGATTAGCGGCCTGGTGCTCAAGAACGTGATCGAACGTTACGGAGGCGAACGGTCGGCGGGGATGCGTCGAGGGAGGCAGGATCCGGCAACGACCGATCCGGCGCGGACCGACCCCGGAAGAGACGACTTGGCCACCACCGACCCGGCTCGACTCGATCCCGGGGACCTCGTCGCCGCTGCCGCGAGCCGCGGTAGCTCCGCCGACCGGGTGCTTTCGGATACGACCGGGAGCGTGTCCGGACTCGGCAGCGGGGCGGGTGGAGACCGCTTCGACGACATCCGTGCCCCGGCGAGCATCTGGAGCTCGGAAGCGGAGGAAGAGACCGTGACCTCGGAGAACGAGTCGGCGGATTCCGACGATGGGTTCAACATCGATGGCATCCTGGACGAGGCGCTGCGGTTGGACGAAGGCGACGCGAAGAAGACGTTCCCGCCCGCCCCGGCGCCGGCACCGCCAGACGATGGGGAAGGCTTCGCCGGTTTGCTCGACGAAGCGCTCTCCGAGAGCGAAGCCGACATGTTTCTCGAGGTCTCGCCCGCCGAGGAGACGAAGCCCGGTGAGCCGCTTTCGGTCGAGAGCCTGTCGGAGGACGAGATCGTCATCGATCTCGAAGGCGAAGCGCCCAAGCCCGTCGAGGAGCCAGGCGTGCCGGGCACGCATCTCAGCGAGCTCATCAAGACCAGGGTCTCCATCCCGACGGAAAAGATCATCGCCACCCCCCCCGCCTACGAGGATCCCACCCCGGTTCCCGAGCGGATCGAGGTGCCCATCACCTTGCACGTCGACAAGGACGTCGAGGAGCAGGACATCGAGCTCGTTCTCAAGATCCGTCTTCGGCGCAAGGGGTGAGCACGAGCTAAACGGTAAGCTCGAAGTGTGAACCGAGTTCTCATCGTCGACGACGAAGCGGGCTCCCGCCAGGGGCTTTCCGAGCTCGTGAAGAGCTGGGGCTTCGACACCGACGTGGCCTCGGACGGGATCGAAGGGATCGAGAAAGCGGAACGCTTCCGGCCCCAGGTCGTGATCGCGGACCTGGTCATGCCCCGAATGGACGGACTGGCGCTCCTGAAGAACCTGTCGCCGGAGCTCGGCCATCTCGCCGTCGTCATGTTGACCGCGAAGGGCAGCATATCGACCGCCGTCGAGGCGATGAAGAACGGCGCCTTCGACTATCTGACCAAGCCGGTCGATACTCGGCAGCTTCGCCAGGTGCTCGACCGGGCCGTCGAGCGAACGAAGGCCTTCGAAGAGGTCGAGCGCTATCGGAAAGAGCTCGGTGAAAGCGGGTCTTTCGGGAGGATCGTCGGGACGAGCCGCCCGATGCGGGAGCTCTACGAGCTCATGGGCCAGGTCGCACCTTCCGCGGCTTCGGTTCTCATCGTGGGCGAGTCGGGCACGGGAAAGGAGCTCGTGGCGCGAACGCTCCACGCGCTTTCGACGCGGCGCGAGGAGGAGTTCGTGGCGGTCAATTGCGCCGCGATCCCCGAGACCCTGCTCGAGAGTGAGATCTTCGGGCACGAGCGGGGTGCGTTCACCGGCGCGGAAGCGCGCCGTCAGGGCCTGTTCGAGGCCGCCGACGGAGGAACGCTCTTTCTCGACGAAGTGGTCGAGATGTCGCCCGCCACGCAAGCCAAGCTGCTCCGAGTGCTCGAGGACAGGAGGTTCCGACGGCTGGGCGGCGCCGAGGAGATTCAAGCGGACGTGCGAGTGCTCGCCGCCACCAATCGCGGCCCGGAGCGCGCCCTCGAGGAAGGCAAGCTCCGCGAGGACCTCTATTATCGACTCAACGTATTCACCCTCGAGCTTCCGCCGCTTCGCGACCGCCAGGAGGATCTGCCGGCGCTCGCCGCTTCGTTCGTTCGCGAGGTGAGCGAGCGCGACAAGAAGCGCATCGAGGGTTTCGACGGCGAAGCGATGGCCGCGCTCCAGGCCTATCCCTGGCCGGGGAACGTCCGCGAGCTGCGCAACGTCGTGGAGCGGTCGGTGATCGTGGCGAGAGGCTCGGTCATCGGCCTCTCTGACCTTCCTCCCTTCATTGCCGATCCGGGCGCGAGGGTACGGTCGCCTTCGGGAGTGGAGCTGCCGGTCGGCACCACCGTCGAACAGGCGGAGCGCAACTTGATCCTCCGGACGCTCGAAGCGACCGGTCACAACAAGACGCGCGCCGCGGACCTTCTGGGAATCAGTCTCAAGACGCTGCACAACAAGCTCAAGAAGTACCGCGAGTCGCCTTGAAGAGCGAGTAAGTGGGATTCCGCGGAAAACAGATCGTCACTTTGACGCTCGTTGCCGCCGTGGTCGCCGGGGTGACGAGTCTGGCGAACCTCGCGGTGCTCGCCCGCGTGTCGGTCACCGAGACGCGCTCGAGCGCCGAGCTCCTCGCCGAGACGCTCTACCACCAGGCGTCCCGGGTCATTCGCCAGCATCCACGCGATCAGATCGAGAACGCGCTGACCTCGGACCCCTCCCTCGAGAACTACGCTCAGGGCGTCGTCGGCTACTCCTCGACGGTCATGTACGTCGCGATCACCAACGAGAAGGACGTCGCCCTGGTCCACAGCGACCCGTCCCGAAAAGGCCAGCCGGTCACGGCGACGCCGTCGCTCGCGAGCCTCGCCGAAGAGAATCCCCTGTCGCAGCTCTGGCATCTGAGCCGGGGCCACCGGGTCCTAGAGGTGGCGATTCCTTTCGATGTCGACGGGGCGCGGTTCGGCGCGGTACGGGTCGCGATCTCGACGCTGCTCCTGACCGAGGCCATCTCCGGCGCTCTGGCGCGAAACGTCCTCCTCGCCACCAGCGCCGTTCTCGTCGCGTTCGTGGCTTCGTTCTATCTGGCGAACCGGCTCCTCGCTCCCATCGAGAAGCTCCGGCGCGAGCTCGGACGCTTCGATCCGGGAGAGGGGAAGCCGCCGCTCGACCTCAGAGACGAGGATGACGTGGGTCGGATCGCCGAGTTCTTCTCCACCATGAGCCAGAGGCTTGCCGAGAGGAGCTCTCGCGATACGGAGTCGAGCTGGCTTCCGGCGATGCTCGGCGGACTGACGGACGCGGTGTTGGTGGTGAGCGCCGAAGGCCGGGTCCTCTCCCTGAACCCGCCGGCGGAGAAGCTCCTCGGTCGGCCTCGCGACGAGATTCAGGGCAGACTGCTCGAAGAGATCCTGCCCGCCGACCACCCGGTGATGGACATCGCAGCGAAGGCGATGCACGCCAGCGAGCCGGTTGGGCCTTTCAACGCGAAGATCGAGAACGGAGGACGGCCAGTCATCTACTCCCTTCAGGCCCAGGTGCTCCGCGATGCGAGCGGGATCTCGGGTGTGATGGTGAGCGCGAGAGACATCGAGCGGCTCGCTCGGCTCGGCTCCCAGCTCTCCTATTCGCAAAAGCTCGCCGCCCTCGGCCGTTTGACGTCGGGCATCGCCCACGAGATCAAGAATCCGCTGAACGCGATGGTGATCCACGTCGCCTTGCTCAGAGAAAAGTTCGCTCGCGCCTCACCCGAGACCCAGGCGTCCCTCGATACGCTCGAGCAGGAGATCCGGCGGCTCGATCGGGTCATCCAAGGGTTCCTCCGGTTCACCAGACCCGAGGATCTCCGATTGACCTCGGTCGAGATGGATGAGTTGGTGGGCGAGGTGGTGCGACTCGTGTCGGCCGAGGCCCAAGCCGGCAAGATCGAGATCGTGACCGACGTGCCCGACGGGCTTCCCTCGGTCTACGGCGACCGGGAGCTCCTGCAGCAAGCTTTACTCAATCTCGTGCGCAACGCCTGCGAAGCGATGCCTCGAGGGGGCAAGCTCTGTCTCGTCGTCCGGCCCGCGGAAGACGGCGTTGAGATCCGCGTATCGGACAACGGAGTCGGTATCGAGCCCGAGCTGCTCGACCGAATCTTCGATCTCTACGTCACGACGAAGTCGAAGGGGAGCGGCATCGGGCTCTCCATGGTCTACCGCATTGTCCAATTACACGGGGGCGAAATCACGGTAGAATCTACTAAGGGCAAGGGGTCCCAATTCACCGTACGGCTCCCCGAGCTGTCGACGTGAGTGCGGACCACCGTCCGGATATGCGCGCTGGAACGACGAGTCGTATTGTCGCACTCGGCCTGGTGTCGGGTGCCCTGGGCCTGCTATCGGCCTGTTCGAAGGACGTCAAGGCCGACTTCCCCAGGCCTCCAGCCACGGCTTCCGTAGCACCGCCCGAGCCCGACGGGCCGGACACCCCGGAGGTCGCCGGGCCCGAGAGCGAGCCGCCGCCCGAGACCGTCGAGACCGAGACGATCGTCGAGGCCGTGGAGCCGGAGCCTACTCCCGAGGACCCGCCTCGTCGCGCCTTGAAGCCCACTCCTCCGGAGCCCGAGTCCGAAGAGCCGGAAGAGCCGCCTCCTTCGACCCAGCTCGCCGGCACCGGTGAAACCAGCCCCGAGCTCGTGTCGAAGCTCCAGCGGGCGGGATCGCTCCTGAGCGCGATCGGGGAACGGGCGCTGTCATCGCCCCAGAGAGAGCAGCTCATCGCGGCTCGCTCCTTCGTATCCCAGGCGCGCGAGGCCCTTGCCGACGGAGACGAGAAGCGAGCTCTCGTTCTCATCGACAAGGGGCTCATCCTCGCCGAGGACGTCGAGCGTAGCAGCCGGCCTTGACCGGGGTGCGGCCGCAAGGCTCTCGGCCGAGTGGGAAGCGACAAAAATAGTCACTCGCATTCGAATCTGTTACACGAGGCCGCGCCTCCTGTCGGAGGGGGGACGACCTCCTCTTTGTTTTTCAGCCTGTTATGGAGACCCGCCGTCTTGGAACGCCCTTTGCTTGAGATACGAGCTCTAGAGACTCAAAAAACGTGGACAGGCAGACCGATACCACCGCCAAACGGGTCCTCGTCGTCGAAGACGACACCGTCGTGAGGACCAGCCTGACGAGAGTTCTCGAGCACGCGGGTTTCGACGTCGTCGCCGTCGCCGAGTATGGTCGCGCCCGCGATCTCGTCGAAGCGGAGCTCTTCCATGCCCTCATCACCGACCTGGATCTGCCCGACGGCACCGGGTTGGACCTTCTGGAATCGGTTCGCCACCTCCGCCCGAGAATGCGCTCGATTCTGATCACGGGCTACGGCTGCAGCGCGATCCGCAAGCAAGCCTTCGAGCTCGAGCACGTGGCCTATTTTGAGAAGCCATTCGACCCCCGCGAGCTCCTGGCGGCCTTGGCCTAGCTGGCCCCGGAACCCGGAAAAACGCAAAAACGCGAGGATCGCGGAGGCGCGAAGAGGTGCAATCGGAGTGAACGAGCCGATCCGTCCGGGCTTTGCGCCCTTGCGCCTTTCCGACTTCGCGTTTCTTCTGAAAGGACCCTAGCTCCCCTCGGTCGAGACCGCGAGGCGGTCGTCGACGTTCCGGACGCCCTCGACGCTCTCGACGCGAACGAGGATTCTTTCGCGAAGCTCCTCGCTGGGAACGGAGCCGCTCAGGCTCACCGTGCCCGCCGAGACCGAGACGCCGAGCTC
>DASPGQ010000697.1 GCA_035620555.1 Vicinamibacteria bacterium | reverse complement strand
GTCACACCGTCTGCTCGTCACTGGGAGGACGTCGTTCCGCACCGAAAGGACGTCCTGGTCGAAGATTTCGAGCTGTTCCGCGACTTCCTGGTCCTCATCGAGCGATACGAAGGCCGGCAAAGGATCCGGGTGATACCTTGGGAGGGTACCGGCGAGCACGAAGTCAGTTTCGAAGAGCCCGCCTACCATTTGCATCTGAGGGACAACTTCGAGCTCGCGACCGACCTGGTGCGCTTGGGCTACACCTCCCTGAGGACGCCCCGCACCTTCTACGATTACGACATGAGAACGCGGCAGCGCGTGCTCTTGAAACGCGAACCGGTCGTAGGGGATTTCGATCCCGACGATTACGTTACCGAGAGACTCGCCGCCGCCGCACCCGATGGCGCCAAAGTGCCGATCTCTCTCGTCTATCGCAAGGACACCGAGTTATCGGGAAAGCCGCCGCTCGTGCTCTACGGCTACGGGTCCTACGGGATCAACGTCGATGCTTCGTTCTCCTCGGCCCGTTTGAGCCTCCTCGATCGAGGTTTCGTCTATGCCATCGCCCATGTGCGCGGAGGCCAGATGCTGGGCCGGCACTGGTACGACTCCGGGCGGCTCCTCCAGAAGAGGAATACGTTTACCGATTACATCGCCGCGGCCGAGCATCTGGTATCCGAGTCCTATGTGCACCCCGAAAAGCTCTTTGGATGGGGCGGCAGCGCCGGGGGGCTTCTACTCGGTGCGGTGATCAACATGAAGCCCGAGCTCTTCCATGGAGTCGTAGCCCACGTGCCCTTCGTCGACGTGGTCACCACGATGCTCGACGACAGCATTCCTCTCACGACGAGCGAGTACGACGAGTGGGGTGACCCCCGACAAAAGCTGTTCTACGATTACATGCTGTCCTTCTCGCCCTATGACAACGTGGAACGCAAGGACTATCCTCACCTCCTGGTGACCGCCGGTTACCACGATCCCCAGGTCCCCTATTGGGAGCCTGCCAAGTGGGTGGCCAAGCTTCGAGCAATCAAGACCGATTCGAATCGACTCCTGCTCAAGACGAACATGGAGGCCGGCCACCATGGAGAATCGGGACGCTTCCAGCAGTTCCGAGAAACCGCGCTTTGCTATGCCTTTCTCATCGATCTAGCAGGGTGATGAACAAGGACAACTCCGCCTGCCGAGCGGTGGCCAAAACGTCTGCCGCGAGATCGGCGCGCAGCGCCGCAAAGGCCGAGCCGTGGCGGCCCGATCGATTGCGGGTCCCGCCACGGCATTGAGTACTATGTGAAGGAATGAGCATGGGACCCTTGATTGCCGCCGACCAGCTTCTCGCGCATACCGGCGACCCGGACCGGGCCACGATCGATTGCCGCTTCTATCTCGCCGAGCCCGATCGAGGCGAGCGAGAGTATCTCCTTGGCCATCTCCCCGGGGCAATCTACGCGCATCTCGACAGGGACCTGTCCGCTCCACCGAGCGGGACCAACGGACGACACCCGCTTCCCTCGATCGAGCAGATGACCGATCGATTCTCCCAGTGGGGAATCGATGAAGGGGTGCACGTCACCGTCTACGACACCTCCGGCGGTCAAATCGCGGCCCGACTCTGGTGGATGCTTCGTTTCCTGGGACACGACGCCGTCTCCGTCCTCGACGGCGGCCTGGCTGCTTACGAGGCGAGCGGCAGGCCGCTCACCCGTGACCGCGAGCGCCGTGGGCCGCGCCGGTTCGAACCTCGTGTTCGCGAAGGAATGCGTATCGACGTGGACGCCCTGCGGGAGACGTTGGCAGACCATCTGCTCCTCGATGCGCGGGCGCCCGAGAGGTTTCGCGGCGACACCGAGCTGCTCGACCCCGTCGCCGGCCACATTCCCGGCGCCAGGAATCTTCCCTCGTCCGCGAACCTCGATGAACGGGGTCGATTTCTCCCCGAAAAAGTGCTGCGACAGAGGTTCCGCGAGGTCATCGAGTCGGGGCCCGATTCGGTCGTCTCCTACTGCGGGTCGGGGGTCACGGCCTGCCACAATCTGCTCGCAATGGAGATTGCCGGCCTCACGGGGGCGAAGCTCTATCCCGGCTCCTGGTCGGAGTGGTGCGCGAGCCGGGAACGGCCGGTGGCCATCGGCGACGGGTGACCGCTAGCGTCGATGGGTAAGGCTCAGTTGGTTCCACGCTTTCGCGGAGCCACCTTGATCTGAGACGGCTCCTCGATGCGAACGAACAACCGGCCGTTATCCTCCTCGAGCTTCCCGGTGACGCGAACGTTTCGTGATGAGTACTGCTTCTCGATGTCGACCTGGAATTTGTGGATCGAAGCCGAAGTCACGAGCGCCTGAAAGGCCGTGCTCGTGTCGGCGCCGAAGTAGAGGTGAATGCCCGCGGCCGTCTTGTTGCTGCTGTAGACGCGGCCCTCCACCACCACGGTTTGACCGACTTGCTCGGCAGTAATCTCTGTGGGGCGAATCGCATCGCCTTGAGCGAGCGAAAGCGCGGCGAGACCGAGAACCAGGAGCGTGAGGAGTGCCCTGACATTCATGCCGACCTCCTGAGCGCAAGGAGCGAGCGGACGCTACCACCGCCCCGGAAGCTTGTCAACCCGGCTCAATGAATGATGTCTTGATCGTCGCGGCCAGCCCGCTTCTCGTAGTAGGCCTCGAACTTGCGCCTGAGGCGTCTCATGCGCCAGCGTCGATAGGCCTCACGGACCGAGCCCAGAAAGTCGGCCCGTGCAAAGGAGCTCGTCCGTCGGGCCAGCCCCGCCCAGCGCAGCAGAATGTAACCGGTGAGGAAACCCCCGAGGTGCACGGTATGAGCGATTCCCTCCTGACCGCTGAGCGCGCTCACCAGGGAGATGAACCCGACGAAGGCGACGAGGTACTTTGCTTCGACGGGAAACGTCAAGAGAACGTAGATTCGGTTGTTGGGGAAGAGGATCCCGTAGGCGAGCAGTATCCCATAGACCGCTCCCGAGGCCCCCGCGATCGATACGTTGTAGAACGGCCCGATGGGTATGAATGCGAAGAGCGCACCCCCGAGACCGCACAAAAAGTAGTACCGATAAAACGATCGGGTTCCCCAGGTGCTCTCGATGGCGCCACCGAAGAGGAACAAACTGAGCATGTTCCAGAACAGGTGCCACACCCCGAAATGAAGGAACATGTACGTTCCCACCCGCCAGATCTGGAAGTTCCAAGGCAAGACCAGAGGCGGCTGAAGTGTGAACCACTCGGTGAACGGCCGGATGATCACTTGCAAGAGAAACGCCACCATGTTGGCGATGATGATGATCTTGACTCCGGGCGTCAGCGGTCCTCCGAAGCGAACCTGTCCCCTCTGGAAGGCGTAGCCAGGCATGAGCCTTCAGGTTAGCACACGCGGGCGTGCTCGTCTCGGCACCTCATCCGGATCTCGCTGGCAGTACGATCAGCGACGTTCGATATATGTCCGGACCGCACGGAGCGCTCGTGGATGCGAAAGACGCGACGCGGCGATGAGAGAGAGCGGCGTCCCATGGGCGACTCCCTCTTCGACCAGCTCCCAGATGCGGCGCTGGAGTGCCCGATCCTCGCGAATCGCTTCTGGGGAGAGAGAGATGAAGGCGTTCACCGCGAACGCCGTCGCGGTACCGTCCCATATCATCTCTTCGAGAACTCGGCGGGCGCGCTCCGGCGTGATTCTCTGAAGCGCGCGTCTCGCACGCTCGACCTCCGCTCGTTCGCTCTCGGAAAGCTCGGCGACGAGCAGGCGGACGATCCATGGCTCTCCCGATGGAGCCAGCGCGGCCGCGGCGCGAAAACGCACGCTGCGGTCGGGGTGCCCCGCGAGCCGATGGAGCCGTTTCTCGAAGGATCCGAGCTCGGCTTCGGCGAGGCCGGTGAAAGCGGCTTCCCGGCTCGCGGGCGCGCTCTCGTTGACGGCGAGGTCGACGAGGATCGGCAGCCGTCTCGGCTCGCCGGAAAGCGACAGGACGAAGTGGAAACGCTCGGCGAGAGGGCCGGGCTCCTCGCCGAGATAGCTCAGCACCACCGAGGGATGCCGGGCGTGGAGCTGAAACAGCGCCGCGAGCGCCTCGGGGGAGGGGGATCGGGTCGAGACAACGGGAGAAATCAGCTCGCGAAGGGTTTCTCCCTCGAGCGGCGCCTTCATGACGACCGGAAGCAGATCCCCGAGCTCGGTTCTCGACTTCAGAAAAGTGGTCGAGCCGGGAGCGCCCAGAGTCAGCAACGCCTTTTCCGCCGCGTAGCGCACCGGAGGCGAGCCAAGCCGGCGCAGATCGGAAAGAACTGGAACCGCAAGGCCGCGATCGGCGCGCCTCATCAACCCTTCGATCGCTTCGGGCGTCGCCAACGCTTCCAGGCGGAGACGCGCTTCGGGGAGCGGTATGATGGAGAGCGCGCCGACGCCGGCTCGATCGAGCACGCGGCTCGCCTCGACCAGGGACGCCATCACTTCGTAGACCCCATTGGTCTCGAGCGCTCGTGGCCAAGCATCCGTCATCGACGCTACGGCCGAACGTTTCTCTTCCTCGGTCGCGACGTTCGAGAGAAGCAGGGCGGCGAGCGCCTCTCCCCGGGCTCGCTCGGTGCGTGGAATCTGCCTTCTCAGGGAAGGATGACGAGAGCCGACGAGATAAGGGTAGAGGCGGTCGAGCGCTTGCCCGTCGATGGGAAGCCCAACGAGGGCATCGTCGTCACGTGCGGCGAGGACGCGGATGGCCCGATATCTCGCGTCCGCGTCGACAGCGAGGATTTGCTCCCGCAGCCCAACGTCGTTGGGTGCTTCGAGCGCCGGAGCAACCCCAGTGGTCGGTTCCGGTGGCGGACGGCCGAGGTTCTGCTCCAGTCTCGATCGGAGGAGCCGCTCGGAATCTTCCCTTCCGTCTGGCGCCCAGGGCGAAAAGTCGCGCAATCGAACGTCGCGATGGGAGGCTTCGGCGAGAACGGTTCGCCATTCGGTGGGCTCCTCGAAGTAGGAGGTCAGCCCTCTTCGTATGGTCGAGAGATCTCCCGCGCTGGCGAGGACTCGGAGCGCGGACCAGAACGGAGGGCACGAATCGGGAACGGAGTCCAACACCGCTTCGGCATAGCTCGCCGCCTTCTCGGGATCGAGCCTTCGAATCGCGTCGAGGCAAGCGACTTGCTCCTCCTCCACGTCCGGCGTGATCGGCCCAGCCAGCTTGGGACGACAAGCGTTCTCCAGCAGGGGAAGATATCGAACGTCGTCCGATTGCCCCAGCAAACGGATGTCGCCGGCCGACAAACCGGCTACCAGGGCGAGAACGAGGCTCACGAAGCCTCGAGCACGGCTCTTTCGAGAACGCTGCGAAGCACCCTTCCGGTATGAGACCGAGACTCCGAGGCTACCTCTTCGGGTGTGCCGCAAACGACCACCCGTCCTCCCGCATCGCCGCCTTCGGGTCCCAGATCGATGAGATAGTCCGCGGTCTTAACGACGTCGAGGTTGTGCTCGATGACGAGGACGGTGTTGCCGGCGTCCACGAGCGTCTGCAAAACGCTCAGGAGCCGGGCGACGTCGTGAAAATGCAGGCCGGTCGTTGGCTCGTCCAATATATAGAAGGTACGGCCCGTGGCCCGCTTGGCCAGCTCCCGCGAGAGCTTTACCCGCTGGGCTTCGCCTCCCGACAGCGTCGGGGAGCTCTGCCCCAGTTTGATATAGCCGAGTCCAACCTGCTCGATGGTTTCGAGGATACGTCGGATCCCGGGATGGTTTCGAAACAACTCCGCCGCCTCGGCGACGGTGAGGTCGAGCACGTCGGCGATGGAAAGACCTTTGTATCGAATCTCGAGTGTCGAATCGTTGAACCGGCGGCCCCGGCATTCTTCGCAGGGAACGTAAACGTCGGGGAGAAAATGCATCTCGACCTGTATGAGGCCGTCCCCCGAGCATCGCTCGCAGCGCCCGCCTTTCACGTTGAACGAGAATCGTCCCGGCTGGTAGCCCCTGGCCCGCGCCTCGGGAAGCGTAGCGAAGAAACCGCGAATCTCGTCGAATACTTTCGTATAGGTCGCGGGGTTGGACCGCGGCGTACGCCCGATCGGGGATTGATCGATGTCGATCACCTTGTCGAGGTGCTCGATCCCCTCGATTCCGCGGCAGCTTCCCGGAGCGGAGTCGGCGCGATTGAGCGCTCTTGCGAGAGCGGGGTAGAGGATGTCGTTCACCAGCGTGCTCTTGCCCGCGCCCGAGACTCCCGTGACTCCGACGAGCACACCGAGGGGGATCTCGACGTCGATGTCTTTGAGATTGTTCTCGCT
>DASPGQ010000696.1 GCA_035620555.1 Vicinamibacteria bacterium | reverse complement strand
ACCGTCATCACGTTCGATCGGAGCCTGGGAGAGCGCCCCGAGGGCGTCGTCCTGGACCGGCGCGGCAACCTGTACGTGAGCCTCGCTCCCATCGGTCAAATACTGAAGCTCGACGCCGACGATCCTTTCCCGGTGCCAACGCTCTTCGCCGTTCTCGAGCCCGAACCCCTCGGGAGCGGCACCCTGGGTCTCGAGGTGGATCGCCGCGGGAACGTGTACGCCGCCGTCGCTTCCTTCAAGCCGGATAGCCACGGGGTGTGGCGTATCACTCCCAAGGGAAAGAAGTCGAGGCTTCCGGGCTCGGAAGCGATCGTCTTTCCCAACTCGCTCGTCTTCGACGAGCGCTCCAACCTCTACGTGACCGACACGCTGGGGAGCGCGGTGTGGCGCATACCTCCTGGAGGAGCGGCCGAAGTCTGGGCTTCGGACGTTCTTCTCGGCGGGATCCCGTCCGTTCCGGGCTTTCCCCCTCTCGGCGCGAACGGCATCACGTACCACTGGCGCAAGCTCTACGTGGCCAATAGCACCAGAGGGCAGATTCTGAAGATACGCGTGCGGCACGACGGAAGCGCCGGGGCCGTCGAGCCCGTGACCGCCGGCGTCGACTTCGACGCGGACGGAAACCTGGTCGGAGATTTCAGCTTGTTTCCCGTGGACGGAATCGCCTCCGACGTCGTGGGCAACCTGTACCCCCTCCTCGTCGGAGCCCACAAGCTGGTGCGCTTGAGGCCGGATGGCACCGGGCTCACCGAGCTCGCCGGCCCGGGTGACGGGCTCGATTTTCCCGCGAGCGCCGCCTTCGGAGCTTCGCGCGGCCTTCGCACGACGGTCTTCATCACCAACCTCTCGATAACGGATGAGATCGACAACCCCGCCGTCTTGAAGATGGACGTCGGTATCCCCGGTCCACCCGTTCTCGGAAAGGACTGAGGCTTCTCATCTTCTGATAGAATTCCGTTCCACTCGACCGATCGAAGGAGCGGAAATGAGCATAGCGGAAGCCATGGTAATGGAGTTCACCCACGAATCGGCAGGCACTAGAAAGATGTTGGAGCGCCTTCCGGACGACAAGCTCGCCTGGAAGCCTCACCAGAGGTCGATGTCCATGGGCCGTCTCGGGATGCACCTTGCGGAGATCCCGTGGTGGGCGCAAACGATAGTCAAGGACGAGTCGTTCGACATGGCCAGCTTCGACCGCAAGCGCGTCGAGCCCGACAACAAGAAGGAGATCCTCGACAAGTTCGACGGAAACGTGCAGTCCTTCCAGGAGCTTCTGAAAGGCCAGTCCGATGAGCACCTCTTCCAGCACTGGAAGCTCACGGAGAGTGGGCACGTTGCCGTCGACATGCCCCGGCTCGTGTGTCTGAGGGGATTCGTGCTGAGCCACATCATCCACCACCGTGGTCAGCTCAGCGTCTATCTGCGACTGAACGACGTGCCGCTGCCGGCACTCTATGGTCCGAGCGCCGACGAAAACATGTAGATCTCCTTTGTACTCGTTCTTACGAAACCCGCGCCTCACCGTGCCCGCGCTGGTGTCGATTACGCTCGGAATCGGCGCCAGCACGATCCTCTTCAGTCTCATCAAGGGAGTGCTGCTCGCGCCTCTGCCCTACCCTGAGGTGGAACGGCTGGTTCTGCTGCGCGCCCGGAACACTCGTTCCGGCGAAACACGCCCTTTCGTCTCATTGCTCGATTTTCGCGACTGGCAGCGGCAGGCGAGCTCGTTCGATGGGATGGCGCTCTACCGGTGGAGTCAGCTCGACCTGCCGGGGGAGGATTCCACCGAGCGCATCCAGGGACTTCGAGTCACGCCGGAGTTCTTCCGTGTGATGGGTCTTTCCGCCGCGCTCGGTCGAGTACCGCGCGGGACGACGCCCGAGGAAGACACCGGCGTCATTGTTCTCGGCAGAAATCTCTGGGACCGGCGATTCGGTGCCGACCCGAATCTGGTGGGCGAGACGATTGCCGTCAACAGCTGGCGATGGTTGCCGAGATTGGGCTCGGTCCCGCATCAGGTCCTTGCCGTGATCGACGAGCCGTCGAGGTTTCTGCCGATGACGTCGGGGCTCGATGAGCGTTTCGTTGGCGTCGATGACGTCGTCGATTTCTGGCTCCCCCTGGAGCGCAACGAGGAGGCTCTC
>DASPGQ010000695.1 GCA_035620555.1 Vicinamibacteria bacterium | reverse complement strand
AGCGCGGCGTCGATCTTCGTTTCCTCCTTCATCATCGATGACACGACGTCCGTACGTGTCGAATCGACCATGGCGAGCAGGAACCGAGCGTAATCTCGAGCGCTGGTGTGGAGACTCGCGGCGACGTTCGCCCGTTTCGGTCTCAACTTCGAGACCGGCTTCCCGCTCCGATCGTGACCTTTTGCCGAACTTTCCTCGTAGGAGACCTGCCAGACATAACTGCTATCGAGCATTCCGAGGGGCTTCAACACCGCGCGCTGAAGGAAGTCCTCGATCGAGACCCCTGTGATGCGCTCGATCGCGAGTCCCAGGTACTCGTAGCCCTCACCCGAGTAGCCGAAGCGCGAGCCTGGCTCGAACTCGATGCGGAGAGGCCCGGGTGAGTCCGTCCACCTCCCCGGCCTCCAGTTCGGCAATCCCGTCGAATGAGAGAGCACGAGCCGCGCCGTAATCCGCTCCAACCGCGGGTCGTCCTCGATGAAGGCGGTCTCGAGGTAACTCGTCAGCGGTGCGTCGAGATCGAGCTTTCCCTCCCGCGTGAGGAGTAGCGCTCCGTAAGCGAAGACGGGCTTGCTGAGGGAAGCGGCTTCGAAAATCGTCTCGGGCGCGACCGGAGCGCTCTTCTCGTCCTTCACGCCGTAGCCGGCGGCAAAGGCGATCTCTCCGTTTCGGACGACGGCCAGCGAAAGACCCGGGACCGAGGAGGCGCTTAGAATGCCCGGAATCCATCGGTCGATCTCGGACGCCGAGACATCCTTCCCCTCCGCGGCCGATTCAATCGATGAGAGCAGAACCAGCCACGAGGCCAGCACCGCGCGCGCGATCATTAATAATGTCAATCGGTAGGGGCTCCCTCGAGCAGAGGCTCAAGGGGCTCCTCGCGCGGGCCGTTCTCGTCGCAGACGGCGAAAATCGTCTCTTCCGCCCGGTACATCGTCGCGCCGGCGTATTCCCCTTTCGCGTTCAAGGCGAAGAAGCGGATGTTGAAATTCGGGAGTCCGCGGCCGTTCAGAAGCCTCTTCTCGACCGTGTTCGCCTGGATCCGCTTCAATCCCTCGAGCGTGGCGTCCTTGGGATGAGCTCCCCGCCGCATGTTCTCCACGATGAGGAAGGAGGTGAGGTTGTAGAGATTCGCTTCCCCGCGCCCCGTCGATCCGCAAGCTCCGACGTCGTTGTCCACGTAGATCCCAGCACCCAGAATGGGCGAGTCGCCCGTACGGCCCGGAATCTTGAAGCTCAGCCCGCTCGTGCTGGTCACACCCGCGATCTCTCCCCGCGAGTTGATCGCATTGCAGTGAATCGTTCCCCACATATGGCTCTCCTCCAGGAGCCCTTCGCGCAGCATCTGGAGCGCAGCCTCATAGCCCCGGATGGCCCGCTTCTCCGGGTCGAGATAATGCTCGGGGTCGATCCGCTGCTTCCACTCGAGCCAGCGCTTTCGGGACGCGTCGGTGGTGATGTCGTCTTCGATCTCGAATCCGAGGTTTCTCGCGAAGTCCTGGGCGCCCTTCCCGACGAGAAGATGATGATCGGTGAAATCCATCACCGCCTTCGCCACCAGGGAAGGCGTGCGAACACCCTCGATGGCGGCCACCCCGCCCGCCCGTTTTCTCGGACCATGCATGCACGAGGCATCGAGCTGAACCACTCCTTCCGCGTTGGGGACGGCGCCGTAACCCACGCCTGGCTCCTCCGGATCGTTCTCCACGATGTTGACCCCGGCAATGAGGGCGTCGAGGACGTCTTCCCCCCGAACGATCCGCTCGAACGCGGTCTCGACGCAGCTCTTCGCTCCGCCGTTCTTGTAGGCGATCCCGCTGCGATCGGAAATCACCACCGGTCGTAGGGTCTTCTGAGTGATGATCGCCGGCGCCGCGCCGAACGCTCGCGGGCCAGCCGCGACAGCCGCGAGACTGCCGGCGGCCGCGGATCGTACGAAATCACGCCGTCTCATGACTCCCATGTTCACCTCTCCTGGCTGGCCCCGTATCCTACAATGAACGTCTCGAGAGCTACGAACGCGCTCGTGTTCTATGCCCGGTCGGGTTCGAGCACGGCTTGAACCCACAGGAGGTTCTGAGAAGATGATGCAAGGTCTCTGGCAGGAGCTTCGCCTCTCGTTGCGCGGACTGGTGAGGCAGCCCGCGTTCGGTCTCGCCGCCGTTTCCGTGCTGTCGCTCGCCATCGGCGCGAACGCCACCCTGCTGGGAGTGGTGAAGGCGGTTCTCTTTCGGAGCCCCATCGAGCGGCCCGATGACGTCCTGGTGATGTGGGAGCAGGACCTCGAGCGAGATCGCCCTCTCGTCGAGGTCTCCTATTCGAACTTCGACGACCTTCGAGAAGAGAGCGCATCGTTCGAGGATCTGGCGGCCTTCTCCTCGGTGAACTGGAGGCACGTTCTGACCGGAGCCGGCGAGCCCGACGCCGTATCCTCCGCCGCCGTCTCCTCCAACTTCTTCGAGACGCTCTCCGTACGCCCCCATTTGGGGCGGACCTTTAGCGCCGAAGACGACGAGCCCGGAGCGGCCGAAGTGGTGGTGCTGAGCTTCGGATTCTGGCGAGAGCGCTTTGGAGGCGACCCCGACCTCGTCGGCCGGACAATCGATCTCGAAGGCGACACGAATGGTATCGAGCCGTTCACGGTCATCGGTGTCATGCCTCGCGAGCTCGACTTTCCTCGTGGCGCCGAGATCTGGACTCCCGTTCGAGGGCGGCTCGCGGGCGCGGCGCTCGCCCGTTCTTACGGGGTGGAGGAAGTGCTTCGTCGTTTGAACGTGCTCTTCCTCGTGGGACGTTTGGCCCCGGGCGTCGAACGCGCGCATGCGGAAGCCGAATCGAATGGGATCTTGCAGCGCCTCGCGGAAACCCACGGTTGGCCGGCCCGCACGATCGTGACGACGCGCTTTACCGACTACTACCTCGGCGGCAGCACTCGCAGATCGATCCTCGTCCTGTGGGGCTCGGTCGGGCTTCTCCTTCTCGTTGCCTGCTTCAATCTCGCGGGAATGTTGCTGGTCAGAG
Organism: Vicinamibacteria bacterium; assembly: GCA_035620555.1. Taxonomy (NCBI): domain Bacteria; kingdom Pseudomonadati; phylum Acidobacteriota; class Vicinamibacteria; species Vicinamibacteria bacterium. Next base: position 1,710 of record DASPGQ010000695.1, on the reverse strand, counting down.
CCTCCGCGCGAGCTCGGGAGCTCGCGATCCGTCGCGCCCTCGGAGCGAGCCGGCCTCGGATCTTTCGTCAGGTTCTCCTCGACGGCCTCTGGATCGGCGCTGCTGGTGGGAGCCTGGGCGCGGCTCTCGCGACCCTCGTCCTCGCTCTCCTTCCCGCGGTGGCGCCCTTCGACGTGCCTGGGCTTGCGGAAGCGAGGCTCGACGGGCTCGCTCTCGTGTTGACCACGGGCATCGCTCTGGCCGTGGGATCGGCGAGCGCTCTTCTGGCGGCGTTTCGAGCGACCCCACGAACGACCAGCTCCCCTGCCCGGGTCGTCGGTGCCCCTGAGAGCCGTGCCCTTCACGGGAGTCTGGTCGTCCTCGAGGTCGCGGCCGCCCTGACTCTCATTCTCGGCGCAGGTCTGATGGCGCGCAGTCTGCGGAACCTGTACCAGACCGACCTGGGCTACGAGCCTGAAGGGGTTGTCACCTTCGAGGTTCCATTCGTGGAAAGCCGACGGCCAGCGAGACCGGAGCAGGACCGATTTCTCGACGAGCTCGTGGCTCATATCGCGAGCCTTCCCGGGGTCCAGTCGGCGGCGGCAGCCTATCTTCGCCCGCTCGAGACCGGCGCCGTGGGCATGGACTCCAGCTTCATCATCGAAGGACAGCCTGTCGAGCGAGAGACCGCGGAATCGAATCCACTCGTGAACTGGGAAGCGGTGACGCCGGGCTACTTCCGGACGATGGGTATTCGTCACCTCGAAGGGCGCGACTTCGAGGAATCGGACCGCGAGGGTGGGCTCCCGGTGGCCATCGTAGGAGAAAGCCTCGCTCGCAGGATGTCTCCAGCGGAGAGTGCGATGGGCAAACGCCTCTGGGCCGGGGAACGCGATGCCGATGGGGCACCAGTGTGGCGAACGGTCGTGGGCGTGGTGGAAGACGCCCGCTACCGTGGGCTCACGGACCCGAGACTCGATCTCTACCTGCCGTATCGTCAGACGGATACGGCCCTGACCGACATCGTCGTGCGTGCGAGCGGAGACTCGCTGCAGCTCGCGGCTTCGCTACGCGCCGCGGTCGCTGCCATCGACCCTCTTCAACCGGTGGACAGCATCATCACCCTGCGAGCGCTCGTCGATCGGGCGGCCGCTCCCTGGCGATTCACGGCCTCCCTGCTCGGAGCTTTCGCCGTGATTGCACTCGTCCTCTCTCTCTCGGGACTGTTCTCCGTCCTCGCTTACTCCGTCAGCCGCCGGACCAAGGAGATCGGAGTGCGCGTCGCGCTCGGAGCGACGGCGGGTCAAGTTCGGAGCCTCATCCTCCGGCAAGGGCTCGCCGTCGTGGCGATGGGACTCGTTCTCGGCGTCCTCCTCGGTCTGGGATTCGCACGCTCCCTCTCGGACCTCCTTCACGACGTCGACCCGTTCGACCTGGAAACCTACGCCCTGCTCTCGGTCCTCGTCGCCGGGGCCGCCCTCGCGGCGAGCCTCGTTCCCGCTTCACGGGCCGCCCGAGTAGACCCGATGGAGGCTCTGCGACACGAGTAAGTCGTGCGTTGACCGCGAAGCGGCAGGTTACGGGTGGAAGATAATTGTCATCTGAAGTCGAGGTAATGGTCCGCCACGATCTTGCCCACCTGGGCCACCGCCTCGTTGAGCGCGGACGCGGTCCCCCGGTGGTGGCCGGTGAACACGACGACCACGACGGGCTCGTCGTCGAACCATAGGA
>DASPGQ010000694.1 GCA_035620555.1 Vicinamibacteria bacterium | reverse complement strand
ATCACACCTTCGAGATCGAGATAACGATAGTAGACCCTTCGTTCCGCCTTCGTTTCGACGCCGTCGTTGGTGTCTGCGGTTGCGGGTACGACTTGCGCCGATCGAGTGGGCGCGAATCGGCTTCGTCCTACTTGCCGCGCCAGGTCAGCCAGAGGTGAGCCGGTCCGGGCGTCTTTTGCCGGGGCGGTCGACGAAGGCGTGACGGCGCTGATTCGGGCCGTTCCGCCTGGCCGGTCAATCGAGTAGACCTTGCCGCCCTTGACGATCTGGATCTTGCTCCCGGCGCGATAAATGGCCATCACCTTTCGGACGTAGTTTCGCGTCTCGGGGTAGGGAGGAATTGTTCCGTAACGGCGCACGGGGGTGGCGCCGGCGTTGTAGGCCGCGAGAGCGAGGTGAAGCTCGCGGAACTCGTCGATGAGCTCCCGCAGGTGGGCGGTGCCCGCCCGAATGTTCTGCCACGGATCGAAGATGTTGTCGACGCCATACTGGCGCGCGGTCGCAGGCATGAGTTGCATGAGTCCGCGTGCCCCTTTGTGCGATTGCGCGAAACGATTGAATGCGGACTCGACCGCCATGACCGAGCGCACCAGCGCCGAGTCCACTCCGAAGGTTTGCGAGGCCTTGAGAATCAATGGGTCGTACTGGCCGTTGTAATGCCAGACCTTGCCCGCCTCCTCTGCCGTGCCATCAGCGATGAGTCTCATGCGGGAGTCGCTCAGCACGTTCGAGAGTATGAGCACGCCGTTGTCGTTCGTGTATCCGTATACCTGGGCGGCGGCGTCGACGACGGCGAAGGGGCCGGTCGCAATGAAAACGGTGGCGCCGAGACAGCCGAGCAAGCGCCACTTCGACCGGCGGACCCGCGCCGCCTGAGTCTGGTCGATCGACGAAGGGCGTGAGAGTTCCCCAGCCGTCACGCGGCCGGCGCTAGACACGCTGTCCCTCCAACGCGAGGCGGATCGCATCTCGACCTCGCTCGTAGAGCTCGGGAATGCGGTCGGGGAAACGGCCGCCCGCCTCTGCCCGTTCGGCTTTGCCGCCTCCTCTTCCTTCGATGATCGGAGCCAGCTCCTTCACGAGCTGATCGGCACGGATCTGGGAAGCGAGGCCCTCCGACACCTCGACGATGAGCGAGACTTTCTCTTCGTTGACGGCAGTGGAAATGACCGCCCAGGTGCGTTCCCGATTCTTTTCTTTGAAGGCATCGACGAGCTGGCGGTGCTGCTTCTTGTCTAGGTTTTGCACCGGGGGCGGGGTCCAGACGAGGACGTCTCCGATAGCCATCGTCGACTCCTCGCCTCGTGCCCGTGTGCCGAGAACGAGGCGCTTTTTCAGCTCTTCGTTTTCGCGCTCTTTGCGTTTCAGCTCGTCCTTTAGCTTGTCCACGGTGCTCAAGAGCTCGTCGGGCCGCGCCCTGAGGCTTCGGCTCAACTCGGTGACCAGGGCGCGATTGGAGCGAGCGAACTCGAGCGCGGCTCGACCCGTCAGGGCTTCGATGCGGCGAACTCCTGAAGAGATGGAAGACTCGCTCGTGATGACGAAGAATCCCGCTTCCCCGGTTCGGGAAAGATGGGTGCCTCCGCAGAGCTCGATGCTGAAATCGGGAATCTCGATGACCCGCACCCGATCACCGTACTTCTCACCGAAGAAAGCGATCGCCCCGCGGGCGAGAGCGTCGTCGATGGGAAGCACCGAGCTCTCCACGGCCAGATCCTCTTGAATTTTCTCGTTCACGCGGCCTTCGATCTGCTGGATCTCGGACGGCGAAAGCGGGGCGAAGTGAGAAAAGTCGAATCGAAGTCTATTGGGCGCTACCAACGAGCCCTTTTGTTTGACGTGCGGTCCCAGCGTTTCCCGAAGGGCGGCATGGAGCATATGGGTGATAGTGTGGTGTCGTTTCGCCCCTTCGCGCACGGTCTCGTTCACCGTGGCGACCACTCGCTGATCGACGCCGATGCTTCCCTTGGAGAGTCTCACCCGGTGAGAAATGAGCCCGCTCACTGGAGATTGCGTGTCGAGGACGTCGGCGGCGCCGTCCGGGCCCGCCAGGACTCCCTGATCACCCACTTGTCCTCCGCCCTCGGGGTAGAACGGTGTCACGTCCAGAAAGACCTCTCCCTCGTCTCCCTCGACGAGCTCGCGAACCTCGAGGCCATCCTTGGCAAGCGCGACCACCCGGGACTCGGGAATCTTCGTCGCGGAATATCCTTGGAAGCGCGACTCCCCTCGCGCTCTAATCTCGCCGTAGTGCGTGCGATCGGAAGCAGGGGAGCCCTTCTTCCAGGATTCTCGAGCTCTTTGCCGTTGCACCTCCATCGCTTCGTCGAAACCGGCTTCGTCTACCTCGATTCCATGTTCCGAGGCGATATCGGTCAGGAGATCGAACGGCACGCCGAAGGTGTCGTAGAGCTCGAATGCATGAGATCCCGGGAGAACGCGTTTCTCGGTGACCTCGGGGAGGCGGAGCTTCTCCTCGAGAACGGAGATTCCGGTTGAGAGCGTCGTACGAAACCGCTCTTCCTCGGACCGCACGACGCGTCCCACGAGCTCGCGCGAGAGCAGGAGATCCGGGTAGGGCTCCCGCATCTCCTCGATGACCCGAGTCGTCAGCTCGAACAGAAAGGGTTCATCGAGGCCCAGCTTCTTTCCGTGACGCATCGCCCGGCGGAGGATCTTCCTCAGCACATAACCGCGCCCGTCGTTCGATGGCATGACCCCGTCGGCGATCAAGAACGTCGCCGAACGAGCATGATCGGCGATGACCCGGAACGCGACGTCCTCGACCGAGCTCGATCCCCGGTAGCGTTTTCCCACGCGCTCCTCGATGGCTCGGAGTATCGGGGCGAAGATGTCGGTGTCATAGTTGCTCTCGACCCCCTGCACCACGGCTGTGATCCGTTCGAGCCCCATGCCGGTGTCGACGCTCGGTGCTGGTAACGGCCGGAGAGCTCCGTTGTCATCGCGATTGAACTGCATGAAGACGAGATTCCAGATCTCGAGCCAGCGGTCGCACTCACAGGCGACGCCCTTGCACCGTGTCTCGGTGCAGGGGAGGTGGTCGCCCTGGAAGTAATGAATCTCCGAGCACGGGCCGCAGGGGCCGGTGTCGCCCATGGACCAGAAGTTGTCCGCTCTCCCCAGCTCGTGGATTCGCTCCGTTGCGACGATCTCGGTCCAGAGCTCGTAAGCTTCGGCGTCACGGGGGACTTCCGAGTCTCCCTCGAAGATGGTGACCGCGAGCCGGGAAGGGCTGAGCTCGAACCGATCGACGAGAAGCTCCCAGGCGAAAGCAATCGCATCACGCTTGAAATAGTCGCCGAAGGAAAAATTGCCGAGCATCTCGAAGAAAGTGTGATGCCTTGCTGTGACGCCTACTTTCTCCA
>DASPGQ010000693.1 GCA_035620555.1 Vicinamibacteria bacterium | reverse complement strand
TCACCGTCGTAGTGCAGGACGACCAAACCCGCCGACTCCGATGCTGCGGCGATTAGAAGATCGGGAATCGGGATCCGATGGCGCCCGGTTCGTGCGAGCTCCGCTTGAATATCGGTCGCGCGATCGAAAACGTCCTCGTTCACAGGAACCCGCTCATAGGCCAATTCTCGGCGCCGACGAATCTCAAGATGGTCGGCGTAGTTTGGAGCGCTGAAAAGCACCTCGAGATCGACGATCGCGCAGCTGGCCGCCTCACCCGCTTCGATAATTGGAGCGAGCCGCACTCGGACCGAATCGTGGAGCATTCTGGCGAGGGCGCTCTTATCGACGAGGTAGCGTGCCGTCAATGCCGCCAGGCCTTCGAAAGGACTCCGTCGCGGAGGTCCATCCCCTTTTGCTCGGCCAGGGCTTCGACCTCCTCGGTTCGTGCTCTCGCGCGTAGCACTTCCAGAAACGCCTGCTCGATTGTGTCCTTCACGGTGCTCGTCTCGAGGATCGCCTGAACCGCGGCGAGGAGCTCCTCATCAATCGTAACGCTCGTCTTTCTGGTCGGCATATCCAATTATTAGCACATATTGATATCTTCAACCGCGGGGGCAGAATATCCAATGGCTGCGCAATAGGATATCGTCGGTTCAAGCTTTCAGGGCTACGTCACGGCTCATCATCGCTTTTTGACGTGAGTCGATTGGCACGCCGCCCAGCCTCCGCTGCGATGAATGAACTGTCCCGGCAGGGTCTCTTCTTAGTAGGCGGCGCATTCGACGATCACGCGGTCCTTGTACGGGGATCGACGAAGCGCGTAACGATGAATTCGATAAGATAGTCCCGCCAAGGAGGCCGTCTTGACGTTTGTCGTCTCCATCCTGGCCGTCAGTGCCACCATATCCGCACAACCGAGCGTGGACACCTCGTGTGCCGCCCGAGGAGTCTCGAGGAGGAATTGATGACGAAAGAGAGAGCGTTCTTGGTTCCAGCCCTGCTGTGCGTCGCGCCGTTGCTTCTCCTTGCCGGTCCGGCCGAGGACGAAGCCGCCGTCTGGCAGCTCGAAGAAACTTACTGGAAATGCGTCAAGGCCCGGGATCTCGACGCTTACCGCTCGTTGTGGGACGAGCGCTTCGTCGGATGGCCCAGCTTCAGCGCGCAGCCGCTGGGCAAAGCGCAAATCGCCGACTGGATCCCGCCGCTGCACGCCGACCCTTCGCGGCGCTACGACTACGAGCTTAAACGAGAAGCGGTGCGCGCATTCGGCGATATCGTCGTCGTGCATTACCGGTACATGGACGTCTACCGGAACGCCGAGACGGGTGAGGTCCTCGAGAAAAGCGCGTGGAAGCGGATCACGCACACCTGGCAGCGTCGGGGCGATGGCTGGCAGATCGTTACTGGAATGTCCGCGTCCTACGATCACTGAGATCGAACATCGAGATGCTGGCGATCTCGATCCAGCCCGCGCTCGCGGCACGGTCCCACCTTCGAGCGAACCCGTCGGCGCGCATTCACCTGCATGCGGCCCCTACATGATGCGGGCTACTGTTCGAGGCCAACGAAGTGACGCCGCGGGCTGGCAAGCGAAGAGCTACATCAGTAGCTCGCGAAATGCATGTGCGCGATCCGGTAGTCATCCCCGACGCTCAGGTACAGGATCGTCATCGGTCCTCGTTGAGCGTCTTCGCGTGAGCTCCGATCGCCGAAGTACCAGATCGCGGTGACGACCACTGTATCGCCGAAATCATCGGAACGAACGTCTTCGACCCAGAGCTCACGTTCGGGGAGCCGACCTCCGCTGACGAAACCGAAGCCGCGATGGTGCTCACGCACCTCCTCGATGCCGTGCACCAGACCTTCTTTCTCCGACGAGAAGTAGGTGACGCGGGAATCGGGGACGAACAGCTCATCGACCCGATCGAGGTCGTAGGTGTTCCACATCGAGACCCAGCGACCGACATACTTCGCCTCATCGAAATCGGGCGAGGAGCCAGCCAAGAGTGCGACCAGTATGAGAGACGCAAAATGCATCGTCGTCGGCATGCCCGCATTGTATCGCTCCTCGATCAGTGGCGGCGCAGGGCGAGGACCGTGATGTCGTCGAACTGCAGCGCCGCCGCCTCGAAGGCCCGCACTCGGTCCAGCAGGAGGTCGACGGACTTCGCGGCCCTCCGCCTCGCGCCTTGTCCTGGACGTCCTCGCCAGATCTGCGAAAGTCTTGAAGAGGCGAAGCTCGACCGGGTCGCCTTCTACTCGGGATCGAAGGCTTCCTCGATTCGTTGAATCACGTCGGTTGGGAGAACCCATCCGACATCCGTTCTGCCGATCCGAGTCCTGGTCTCGAGTCCGCGGTTGATGACAAGGAAGCTCCGAGGCCCGTAGGCTTCGATGAAACTTCTCGCGGAACGCGGGATGCTGGCGCGTCGGATCTTTTCGGACTTCACCTCGAGGGCGACAACCAAGTCTCCTCGGGTCAGGACGAAATCTACCTCCGCCCCGGACGAGCTCCTCCAGAAGTGCAGGTTGGCGCCGTCGGGCAGGCTCTCCACAACTCGGTGAAGATCCAATTCTCGAGAAGAGCACCTTTGTCGACACGCTCTTCGATGGGCTTGAAATCGTGCAGCAGGCGATTGCGGATTCCGTTATCGACGAAAAATATCTTCGGCGTGCTCGTTGCCTCCGCCCTCTTGCCCCCAACGAAGGGTGGCAAAACCGACACCACGTGGCTTGACTCGAGAATCTCGAGATAGGAAGCGACCGTGTCGCGACTCACACCAAGAATCGACGCCCACTCCGACAAGTTCACCCGGTTACCCGCTTGGCTCGCGGCCAACCGGAGTAGCCGACGAAAAGCGTCGGGCCGCCCGATCCGGAAGAGGTCACTTGCGTCGCGAAGGATGATCGCTTCGACCAGATCGGTGAGAACCAGCTCCGGGTTCTCGCTCAACCAGACTTTGGGATAGCCGCCCATTATGACGTGACGGGCGAACCGATCCTCCACGATCCGGCGACGAAAGGCATCCGGTTTCTCCCCAAGGTCGAAAATCACCTCGGACAGCGCGAAAGGAAGAGGTCGTGAACGCGTGGCTCGCCCCGCCAGTGACTCCCGGGTTCGCGAATGCAGGTGAAACGAGGAGCTTCCGGTTACCAGAATCGGAACCCCCGGCTTCCGGTCGACGACGCCCTTCAGGAAGAGACCCGCCTCTTCGAGGTATTGGGCTTCTTCGAAGAAGATCGTAACCGGTTTGGTGACCAGAGCTTCGAGATCGCAAGGAAGAGGGGCGCTGATCGACACCACTCGCGCACGAGGTACTGCTCACAATCGATGAAGAGCGCGGCTCGTCCTTGGTCGGCGAGAAAGCGCCAGATCGCGGTCGACTTCCCCGCTTGCCGCGGCCCGACGACGAGGTGCGCTCGATCCGCCTCCTTCCACCGCGCCGGAGCGTGAGACCAGGGATCGTGGCACATAGGACTCGGGCAAGTGTTGGTGCAGCCAGTCGGGAATTCGGGCGGGGTTCGAGAGCCAGGGGTTGTCCCTCTCCAGAATGGTCTGTAAATCGCGATTCACAACCCCATTTTAGCCTTTAAATTGACTAATCTCCTCGAACTCCTTCGGTCGTCAATTTTGTTGTGAACGCTTTCTGCAGTCCCTCCGAGGTCAGCGCGCCTCGTACCGCAAGACCTCCAACAACGTTCAGCGGCGGCGGCGCGTTCGCGCCTCTCTCGCGATGTTCCCAGAAATCGCTGCGTGCTGATGTGGTGTTAAGGAAACAATTCAGACACTGCGCGTCGGCCTCCGGCATACGCGCCCGCATTCATCGTCGGAGAAGCTTCGGGCTTGTCATAGAGCGCGGGTGCCGATAGAGTGCCGATCAACGATAAAAGGTTCGACTCGGCAGTCACCGGCATCTCGATGAACGTGCCGGCGACGTCGATCATGGAACACTGCTCGCCAGGTTCCAGAAGGCTCGATTATGAGGCACATTGGTTTCGCATTTGCATTGCTCGCGTCCGCTCTGCCCGCGGGTTTCACGAACGCTCAGGTCCGCCCGGGAGAGCCTCACAATCTTCTCCGAACTCAGGTCGGTCTTTCCGAAAGTGAGCTCGCCGACATGGACGGGGGAAAGGGCGTGACCAAAGTCCTCGATATGAAG
>DASPGQ010000692.1 GCA_035620555.1 Vicinamibacteria bacterium | reverse complement strand
GGCACTCGGGCGCCGAGGTGAGGGCAAAGCTCGACGAAGAGCTCGAAGAGCTCGACGATGCCATCGCGACCGGCGATGGCGTCACCGTCGAGGAGGAGCTCGGAGACCTTCTGTTCGTCATCGTCAATCTCGCCCGCCACCTGGGTGTCGAGGCCGAGGTTGCCTTGACGCGATCCAACGACAAATTCTCCTCGCGTCTGCGGTTCGTCGAGAACGAGCTTCGCGCCAGCGGGCGGTCCCTACGGCAAGCCTCGATGGAGGAGCTCGATGAGCTCTGGGAGCGAGCGAAAAGGACGCCTACTCAAGAAGAGGAGGCCTAGTCAAGAAGATTGGCCACGATAGGTGGACACCTCGAGCTTCCCGTCTCTATCGACGCTCACGGTGATGGCCCCGTCCTCGTCGGTTCTCAGGTAATCGATGCCGAGAGCGCGCAGTCGGTGAAGAATCCGGGCGGATGGCAAGGGGCGACCCGGGCTCGCGCGGGCGGACAAAATGGCCAGCCGTGGCGCGACCGCGGCGAGAAACGCAACGCTCGAAGAGCTACGGCTGCCGTGATGGGCAACTTTCAACACATCGGATTCGAGCGAGGCTCCACTCGCGAGGAGCCTGTGCTCCGCGGGGCTTTCGACGTCGCCAGTCAGCAGAATCCTCCGCCCGGCGTAGGTGAGGCCCAGGACGAGCGACTGGTCGTTCTCCGACGAGCCGGGCATTCCGGAAGCAAGGACCTCGAAGCCCGCCCCCCCGAGCTCGAACGCTTGTCCGACCTCGAGAGAGCGCACGACCACACCCCGCCGTTCCGCTCGCCGGCGCAGTGCGAAGTAAGCGGGACGATCCACGGGCGACGAGCCTTCCCACATCTCATCCACTTTCAGCCGGTCAACGACGGCAAACAGACCGCCCAGATGATCGAGGTGCGTGTGGGTAACGACCACGGCGGAAAGACGCCGGACACCATTTTCGAGAAGACAAGGCAACAAAACCCTCTCACCGATGTCGAACGATGAGCCCCCTCCCGCTCCCCCACCGTCCACCAGGACGTGTTTCCCATCAGGGAGCGTCACCAGGAGTGCGTCGCCGTGACCGACATCGAACGCGCTCAAGACGAGTCGACCGCGGGGTGCTGGCGGACTCACGGTGAGCGCGCAAAAGAGCGCGATCATGGCGGCAAGCCCGATGCGCGTCCAGAGCCTCGTTCGAGCGGTGAGGGCGACCGTGGCGCCGAGATAGGCGATCGACAGGATCAACGATGGGCGCGATACGACCCAAGCGGCGGGTGGCGGCCACGAGGCGGCTTCCGCGGTCTTCGTCAGAAGAAAGACGAAGAGGCTCGCCAACTCCCTGAGGACGTCGCTCACGACCGGTATTCCCGATACGAGAACACCCACGAGCCCGAGCACGACGAGACAGCCGGCGAGCGGCAAGGCAATCAAGCTCGCGATCGGTGCCAGCGGGGTCAGCCGCTGGAAGTGCCAGGCGGCGAGAGGGACGACGCCGAGCTGTGCCGAAATCGACAGGGAAAGGGGCGTGGCGCAGACACCCAGCCGTCGCAGCCTTCTCGAGAGCGGCTCCGTCAGGAGCAGGATGCCGGCCATCGCCGCGAAACTGAGCTGGAAGCCGGGGTCACCGAGCCAACGGGGCTCGAAAGCCAGGAGCGCCGTTGCCCCGACCGCGAGCGCATTGGCTCCCGGTCGATCCAAGCTGGATAGCCTCGCGCCGACAAGAACGCAGGCCATCACCACGGCGCGGACCACCGGCGGCCGACCGCTACAAAAGCCAGCGTAGAGCGGCAGCACGAGCAAGAGGAGGACGAGTCGCGGAGCTTCGTCGATCGCAAGACGCTTCATCAGAGCGTGGAGCGCCCAGGCGATGATGGCGACGTGGGCTCCGCTGATGGCCATCACGTGGTAGATGCCCGATGCCTGGTAGAGGCGCTCCAGGTCGGGGGGGAGCCGGGAGCGATCTCCCGTCGTCAGAGCGAGGACCACCCCGAGTGTCGATTCGTTCCCCGCCAGGGCGTGTTCGAGTCTTCGGCGGGCCAAAACGCGCACGAAGGACATCGCCGAGGAGACGGTCGGCCGTCGTGGCTCGAGCTCCACGAGGAGCGCGCTCTTGACCGAGGCCACCGCGTCGACGTTCTCGCGCTCGAGGTAGCTCTCGACGTCGAAGGCGGCGGGATTACCGAACGCGCGAGGACGACGTAGCCGACCCCACAGCACGACGCCGTCACCGGCTGCGAGCGCCGACAGCTTCTCGTTGAAACTTCCGTACACCGTCGCCCGGATGCCCCCCCGGACCGGGATCTCCCCCCGAGCCCCGCCCATCCGGATGCCGTTCACCTCGAGCGTGAGGGTCGTGTCTTCGGAGCCCAGCTCGGGCTCGACCCGGAGCGTCCCCGTCACTCGGCTCGGGTCGACGAAGGCTCTCGCTCCGAGACGTTCGAACAGGGCGCGGACCGTGAGACCGATGTCTCCTTCGGAACGGACATCACGCGCCGTTTTGCCGATGGCGAGAAACGCCAGAAGTACGGAGAACGATGCGGCACGAAGGCGGTTTCTCCGGAGAGACCAGAACGAAGACCCTAGAGCAGCGGCTCCGAGAGACGACGCCACCAAAGGAGACCGTCCCCCCGGGAGCAGGATTCCGACCGTGAAGGCCAAGGCAAGAGGGACGGCCGGACACCTCACGGATCCCGTGGAAGTAGACGCGGGCTAGCGACTGAGCCGAGCCACGGTCTCGAACAGGTGGGTATTGGGAAACAGGTCGAGAAGTCGGAGCGACTCGATTCGAAAGCCGTACCGTTGCAGACGCGCGACGTCCCGAGCCAATGCCGGAGGGTCGCAGGAGACGTACCGCAACGATCGGACGGGGCTTCCGCCGATGGCTTCGAGCGTCTCGAGTGCCAGGCCACCTCTCGGCGGGTCGGCGACGATGAGGTCATCCACTCGAAGCGGTGTCCGATCCAGATAGCGGGCTGCATCCATTCGGCGGAACCGCACGTTTTGGAGCTCGGCTCTCTTCGCGTTTGCGCGAGCGTCGCGAATGGAGGTGGGGACGGTCTCGATGCCAAAAACGCGCTTCGCCATCCGCGAAAGCGGCAACGTGAATAGGCCGACGCCGCAATAGAGGTCGATGGCGCGGTCGACCGACGTTTCCGGCACCACCGCGGAGACGAGCTCCTCGAGAAGGAAGCGGTTCGCTTGAAAGAAGCTCTCGGTCGACTGCTCGAGGAGGAACCCGGAGACGGAGTGAGCAACGGATCGCGACCCGAGCCGGATGCGTGGCCCTCGGCGCGACGTCGAGGCGACGATCCCATCGAGACGGCCGGCGTCCCGCAACGCCGAGAGACCGCGCTGTTCGAGAAACCGTAGCCCATCGATCGATCTGACGAGAAACCGGCCCACGATCCTCCCGGGGTCGACGCTCGACTCCTGAAATTCCACTTGCTCCAGGTGTCTCGCGAATGCCGGCCTTTCGGCAACGAGTCGCCTGACTCCGTGCCACGCCGCGTTCAAATCCGCCGATCCTAGAAGACAGTGCTCGATATCGACCACCTCCCGGCTTTGACGCTGCCGAAACCCTAGCACCGGCCGGCTTCCCTTGCGGTCGACATGGAAGCGCAGCCGGGTGCGATACCGGAGCTCAGGCGAGCCGCAGATCTCGACCTGCTCGACGGGATCCGAGTAGCCCGCCCTTCGCAGGCTTTCCTGCAGGATGGTGCGTTTCGCGGTGAGCTGGGTGGCGGGCTCGAGATGCATCAGAGCGCAGCCGCCGCAGAGCCCGTAATAGGGGCATGGAGGCTCTCGGCGAAACGGTGAGTCGGTCACGCGCTCCACCGATCGGGCTTCGATGAAGTCCTTCTTCTCGGCGACGGCTCGAACCCGGTGAGTCTCCCCCGCGGCCGTGCCCGGGACGATTACGGCGCGTCCTTCGTGCCGACCCAGCCCATGACCGCCGGCGATGATTTTGGTGATACGGACTTCGAACATCAGAAGAGGCTGAGCGGGCCGAGACCCAGCCGAGAGCGAAGTCTGCGGTGGTAGGCGCTTTCGAGCGCCCTTCGATAGACCTTCTCCGGCATCCGGTCGCGATAGGATTCGAGCGAACGCTCGGCCTCGGTGCGCAACGAGGAGCGGACGGGCTCGTCGAATGCGAGCTCCAGAGCAGCCAGGAGGCGCGCATCGATCTCGGCAAGCTTCGATTCGAGCTTGGCGGCACCCCGGGCGACATCCGTGGCCGCCACCTCGCACGCCAGGGCCCGCACCGTTTCCCCAAGGAGTCGGTCTCGAGAACTCTCAGCGGCTTTCATCAACCGAGCCGCAAGACCGGACAATCGCGCGACGAAATCAACGGGTGCTTCCTGGGCGGGAGTCGTCCCCTCACCCAGACGCGCCTCGCGAAAACGTCGAAAGGCGGCATCGACGGCCTGCCGGCAATATCCCAGCTTTCGGCGCTTCTGCGATGCCTGGGGTCGCTCGAAGACGCGATCGATCGCCTCCTTCACGATTTCGAGAGGAATGCCCGACTGCTCCCAACGCCATACCAGATTCCATTCGCTGGGCGTTATGAACAGGGGACTCCCACGTTTCGCAACGAAGTGAGACTCGACCGACGCATAGTAGCTCTCTGCGTCCAAACCTAACGCTCTCTGACCATGACGACGTCTTCAGAGTACAAGATCCTGACGGACCCGTCGTCGAGCCTCACCCGGAGGCCGCCATCGTCGGCGATGCCGTCGGTGACCGCGGCCTGGCTCTCTCCCTCGCGGGTCACGAGTCGGATCGGCGCGTCGCCGGCGCCCTCAGAGCTCGCTTTCCAACGTTCCAGTACTTGGGCGGCATCGTCCAGCTCGTATTGCTGCTCTAATCTGCCGATGATGGCGTCAGCGAGGAGAGCCGGCTCCCACGAGCGTCCTGAAGCGAGCCGCAACGAGGTTGCCTCTTGCGCAAGAGGGCCGGTGAAATCCTCTTGCGTTTGATTCACGTTGACGCCGATCCCGGCGACGGTGAAGTCAGTTCTCGAGCCGATGTGGCTCGACTCACACAAAATCCCGCCCAGCTTGCGGCCGGCGACGTAAAGGTCGTTCGGCCAGCGCAGCCGGATTCGCACACCGGTCAACTCCCGCGCGGCCTCGGCTACCGAAACCGCCACGAGAAGAGGCAGAAGAGTCAGCGGGGTCCGCCGAGACTGAGGCCGCAGGAGAATGCTCAGATAGAGACCGCCTTCGACCGATTCCCACGGCCGGTTCCAGCGACCCCTTCCTCGCTCCTGCCGACCGGCGAGCACCAGGGTTCCTTCGGGAGCTCCCGCCCTTCCGAGCGCAAAGCATTCGGTGTTGGTCGACCCGGTTCGCTCGATATTGACGAGACAAGCTCCCCAGCTCGACTGCCGTTCTCGCAACAGGGAGCCCAGGCGGGCTTCCATGTGGGGTCGCGCCTACTTGGGGATCTTGGCTTTCAGCACCTCGATCTCTTTACGGATGAGTCCCTCCGCGAGCTCGGGTACTACTTCCCACGCAATCTCCTGAATGACTTTGGCGGAGAGCCTGTCCACCACGCGCTGCGCCACCCGTTCGATGAGCGCTTCGTCGACGCCATCGCGACCGGAAACCGGGGCTTCCTCGATCGGCTCCCGCGCGGGGGGCGGCGGTGTGGGTGCCGACGGCGGCTTGGCGGCGGGGCTCGGCGGGGGCACCTTCGGCTCTGCGGACGCGACCGGCCGCGTTTCCTGCTCCTGAGAAGGCGGCTCGAGAACCGGCTCGAACTCGGTGTAGTCGTCGACGCTGACCGGCTCGAACTCGGATGTCTCCTCGGATTCGGTGTGACTCGATTCGTCCTCGAAGGCTGGCTCGAACGTCAGCTCGTCAGGAGTCTCCTGAGGAGCCGGGGGATCGGCAAACTCCTGGAAGCCGCTCAGGCCTTCGTCGGCCGCTTCGGCCTCGATGGTCTCCTCGTTCGGTAACCGCCACGTGGAGTCTGGATCGCTTCTCTCGAGCTCGTTGGCGGAAGGTTCCTCGCCATCGGACGACACGACGGCGGGTGGCGGAGCCGCCATGAAGACGGTCGCCGAGTCGTCCTCGTCGGCAGGGGCCTCCCGGGCCACCTCGCCCCAGATGTCGTCTTCACTCACGCCCGCTCCCCCCTCGAGGCTCTCGCTCTCGTCCGCTCCGAGCAGTACCGTATGATCCGCCGGTCCCATGGTCAGCTCGCGCTCGCCCGCTTCCACGGCGAACGCGTCCTCGAGATCGGAGTCGGTTTCGATCGTCGCGGGAGCGGGAGGAGCCGGAGGGACGACCGGTGGCGCTGGCGGCGCCGCGGCGGGCGCCGAGACCGGTGCCGAGACGAGCAGCTCCTTCACCCGGGAAATCAACGTCTGGGGCTCGAAGGGCTTGGCGAGAAACCCCTCGCACCCAGCGGCCTTCGCTCGTTCTTGATCGAAAGGCTCGAAGGCGCCCGTGAGCAACAGTACGGGAATGTGCCTCAGATCAGGACTCGATTTGATGAACTCGCAGACTTCGTATCCGTTCTTCTCCGGCATGATGATGTCGCAGAGCACGACATCGGGCATGACGGAACGGATCTCGTCGATCGCCTTCTGCCCATTCCCGACCGTATGAAGCTCGAAGTCCTCGTCGGAGAACGTCAGCTCGATGACCTTCTGAATGGTGATGCTGTCATCGGCGAGAAGGATCTTGTGTCCCATCGCCCCTCCTTCCGGCAATCCGAGGTCGACCGACCTTTCCTGGGTGTGCTAACGGCAATTCGAGTGTTAATGCCCGAGCGATTTAGAAAAATGGTAGCATGCACATGGAGCAGCTGTCAACAAACCTCGTTTCATAATTCCTTTCCTACGAAGAGGATGCGCTGCGGGAGAGCGCCTCCTGAACGAAGGCTACGATGTCCTTCGTCGACGCGCCCGGCTGGAAGACTTTCTTCACACCAAGCTGCTCGAGAACGGGAATGTCACGATCGGGAACGACACCGCCGGCGAACACGATCACGTCGTCCATGTGCTTTTCGCGCAGGAGGGAAAGGATTCGTGACAGCATGGAGTGGTGCGCGCCGGACAGGACGGATACGCCGATGGCGTCCACGTCCTCCTGGAGTGCCGCTTCCACGATCTGCTCGGGGGTTCGACGAAGTCCCGTGTAGATGACCTCCATCCCGGCGTCCCTCAAAGCGCGGGCGACGACGAGGGCGCCTCGGTCGTGGCCATCGAGGCCGGGCTTCGCCATCAGGATACGCGCCGGACGTCTATAGGGCACGACGATACTGACCGCCCACTTCGTAGAGCGCGTGGGTCATCTGGCCCAGACTCGCGACGCGCGCCGTCTCCATGAGCTCGGCAAAGACGTTGCCCTCGTCGGAGCGCGCCACTCGAGCCAATTTTTCCAGGGCCGGTCTCGCTTCGCTTTCGTGGCTCTTCTGGAACGCGCGCAGCCTCGCAATCTGCTCGTCCTTCTCGGCACTCGACGCTCGGGCCAGCTCGATCTCTTCCTCGGCCCTCTCCGTCTCATCGGGATCGAGAAAACAATTGACTCCCACGATGGGATATTCGCCGCTGTCCTTCCTGAGCTCGTAATGTAGCGATTCCTCTTGGATGCGGCTCCTCTGGTACTGAAGCTCCATCGCGCCGAGCACGCCACCACGCGCGTTGATCCGTTCGAACTCGAGCAGCACCGCTTCTTCGACGAGATCCGTGAGCTCGGAAACGATATACGACCCCTGGAGGGGGTTCTCGTTCTTGGCCATGCCGAATTCCTTGTGGAGGATCTGCTGGATCGCCATGGCCCGGCGCACCGACTCGGCCGTCGGCGTCGTGATCGCCTCGTCGTAGGCATTCGTGTGCAGGGAATTGCAGTTATCGTAGACGGCGGTCAGCGCCTGGAGCGTCGTGCGGATATCGTTGAATTGAACCTCGCGGGCGTGAAGCGAGCGTCCCGACGTCTGGATGTGGTACTTGAACTTCTGGCTGCGCTCGTTGGCGCCGTAGCGAAGCTTCAATACCCGTGCCCAGATGCGCCGAGCCACCCGGCCGAGCACCGAATACTCCGGCTCGAGACCGTTGCTGAAGAAGAACGACAGGTTGGGCGCAAAGTCATCGACGTGCATGCCCCTCGCCCGGTAGTACTCCACATAGGTGAAGCCGTTGGCAAGAGTGAAGGCGAGCTGGGTGATGGGGTTCGCTCCCGCCTCGGCGATGTGGTAGCCCGAGATCGACACCGAGTAGAAGTTGCGTATCCGCTGGTCGATGAAGTACTGCTGAACGTCACCCATCATGCGAAGCGCGAAATCGGTCGAGAAGATGCACGTGTTCTGGGCCTGGTCTTCCTTCAAGATGTCGGCCTGCACCGTGCCCCGCACCTGCGACAGAGTCTCGTCCCGGATGCGGGCGCGCTCCTCGACGTCCGGGCTGCGTCCACTACGGCTCTCGAACCGCTGGACTTGCTGGTCGATCGCCGCGTTGAAGAACATGGCGAGGATTGCCGGTGCGGGACCGTTGATGGTCATCGAGACGCTGGTGCGCGGGTCGAGCAGATCGAAACCCGCGTAGAGCTCCTTCATGTCGTCGAGGGTCGCGATCGAGACGCCGCCCTCTCCGATCTTGCCGTAGATGTCGGGTCGCTCGTCCGGGTCCTCTCCGTAGAGAGTCACGCTATCGAAAGCGGTGGACAGGCGCTTCGCGTCGTCGTGCCCGCTGAGAAGGTGGAACCGTGCGTTGGTCCGCCGGGGGCCGCCTTCGCCGGCAAACTGGCGCCGGGGCGGCTCCTCGCTGCTCTTGAAAAGAAAAACCCCGGAGGTATATGGGTACTGGCCGGGCACGTTCTCCTCGAGCCGAAAAGCCAGTATGTCCCCCCAGTCCGTGAGTCGGGGCAGCGCTACTTTGGACACTTCGGTGCCGCTCAAAGTCGTGACCGACGTCGGAACGGCAATCTCGCGGTCGCGTACCTGGAAGCGGAAGTCCTTCTCACGATAACGCCGGACGAGCTCGGGCCACTCCTCGATGAGCGACCAGTTGTCGTCGGATAGCTCGGCGCGGAGCTCGGCGAATCGTTTCCGCACGATTTCTGCCGCCTCGGTCCCCGCGAGCTCTTTCTCTGCCCCGCGCAGCCGATAGAGGCGACTCGCAAAGGCCGACTGCTCGTGAATCATCTTGCGCTCGTCCCGGAGGCTCTCCGCGATCTCGGCAAGGTATCGGATCCTGCTCTCAGGAATGATGCGCGGGGGCTCGCCGGGCTGGGCTTCGAGTCTCGGCGCCGGAGCGGGGAAAGACGCGTCGACCGTTCGGAGTCTTTGCCGGAGGTGGCGATACAAGGCAGAGACTCCCGGGTTTCCGAACTGGCTAGCCACCGTACCGAAGACGGGCATCTCCTCGTCCGGCACTTCGTGTCCGATCTTCTTGTTTCGCCGGTACTGCTTGCGCACGTCGCGAAGAGCGTCCTCTCCTCCTCGCCGGTCGAATTTGTTGATCGCCACGACATCGGCGAAGTCGAGCATGTCGATCTTCTCGAGCTGCGAGGGGGCACCATATTCGGGGGTCATCACGTACAGGCTGACGTCGGAAACGTCGGCGATGGCGGACGATCCCTGGCCGATTCCGCTGGTCTCGACGAAGAGCAGCCGGTAACCGGCGGCCTTGAGAACCCGGATCGCGTCCGAGGTCGCCCGAGAAAGCTCGGTTCCGGAGCCGCGGGTCGCCAGACTTCGCATGTAGATGCCGTCTTCGAGGGCATTCATCCGGATTCGATCGCCCAAGAGGGCGCCTCCCGTCTTGCGCTTCGTTGGATCGATTGAGAGGACCGCCATCGGCAGGTCGGGGGCGCCCGAATGAAAACGCCGCACGAGCTCGTCGGTGAGAGAGCTCTTTCCCGCGCCGCCGGTTCCAGTAATGCCGACGACCAGCGCGCGGGAGGTCGCATCGCCCCGACCGAGCACCGCATCGAGCTCGGGGCTCGAACCTGGCGGACCGGCCTCCACTCGCGTGATCAACCGGGCGAGCTTGCCCACAGCCTCGGTGCCGGGGCCTTCGAGGGGAAAGTCCGCCGCTCGAACCATGTCGTCGATGATGCCCGCGAGACCGAGCCGCCTTCCGTCCTCGGGGGAGTAAATCTTCGTGACTCCGTATCGCTCGAGCTCCTGGATCTCGCGGGACACGATCACTCCACCCCCGCCGCCGAAAACGAGAATGTGAGCCGCGTCTCGCTTTCGGAGAAGGTCGACGAGATAACGAAAGAACTCGTTGTGACCACCCTGATAGGAGCTGACCGCCACCGCCTGGGCGTCTTCCTGAATGGCGGCGTCGACGATCTCGCGAACGGACCGATTGTGGCCCAGATGCACGACCTCGACGCCCCTGTCCTGGAGGAGTCGTCGGATGATGTTGATCGACGCATCGTGGCCGTCGAAAAGGGACGCGGCGGTCACGAAACGTACTTTGTGGACGGGTCGATAGCTCAGCTCGCCGCGGTTCGCTGCGGGCGTGGCGGCTCGGTCGATTCTCACCTCAGTGGTCGCGGAGTCGTTTACCCTTCACGCCGGCGAGTCCGGTGTTCCAAAACCGAGAGAGGCGCTCTGAGGCTCTTCTTCCCCAGCCTGGTTGATGAGCTCTTTGAGCTCCTTGCCCGGCTTGAAATAGGGAACCTTCTTCGCGGGTACGTCGACACGCTCGCCGGTTTTCGGGTTTCGGCCCTTCCTCGACTCTCGCTGCCGGATTCGGAAGCTCCCAAAACCCCGGAGCTCGATCTTGTCGCCACGGTGAAGCGCGTTGATGATGCTCTTGAAAACCGTGTCCACGATGATCTCCGAGTGCTTCTTCGTTAGGTCCGACACCCGCGACACCTCTTCGATCAGTTCCGCTTTCGTCATGGCCGGGGACTCCATTCCGACGTCAACGCCGTCTCGTTAAAGTTGGATGCGGTGCTCAGTCCTTGCCACCCGAATCGCTCTCGGGGTTCGCCCGCGAGCTGCTGGCCCATTCCGCACCGAAGTCCGCCACGTCTCCGAGCGTCGCGTTGGGCGAGCCCTGGCTGGAGTAGTGACTCTCGTAATCCTCGATGTGAACCGCCCGGATCGAGAGTCCGATCTTGCGTTCCAGCGGGGAGATTTTGATGATTTTCATGCGGTAGGATTCGCCGATCTGGAGCTTGTCTTCGGGCCTGTCGACCCGCTCGTCGTCCATCTCCGATATATGGAGAAGGCCTTCGATGCCCTCCTCGATCTCCACGAAGGCACCAAAGTTCGTGAATCGCACGACCTTGCCGTCCACGACGTCGCCTTCCTGGTGGCGATTGAAGAACTCTTCCCAGGCGTCTTCCCCGAGCTGCTTGAGACCCAGCGAGAGGCGTTGATTGTCGGCGTCGATGTTCAGAACCACGGCGTCCACCGTGTCACCCTTTTTCAGAACCTCGGATGGGTGATTCACGCGCTTGCTCCAGCTCATGTCGGAGATGTGGATGAGTCCGTCGATCCCCTCTTCCACCTCGACGAACGCCCCGAAGTCGGTCAGATTTCTCACCTTGCCCTGAATCCGCGCTCCGGTTTGATACTTGTCGGCGAGCTGTTGCCAGGGATTCGGTTCGACCTGTTTGAGGCCCAGACTGATGCGACGCTCCTGAGTGTCGACCTGGAGGACCATCGCCTCGACTTCGTCTCCCACGCTGAGCACCTTGGAGGGGTGCTTCACCCGCTTGCTCCAGGACATCTCCGAGACGTGGATCAACCCTTCCACCCCCGGCTCGAGCTCCACGAAAGCGCCGTAATCCGTCAGGCTGACGACCTTGCCTCGAACCCGCGAAGCTACGGGGAAGCGCTCCTGTGCCGAGTCCCACGGATCGGGCGAAAGCTGTTTATACCCGAGCGAGACCCGCTCGGCCTCGCGATCGAACTTCAGCACCACGACTTCGATCTGGTCGCCCACGCTGAAGAGCTCCGAAGGATGCTGGATGCGGCCGAACGACATGTCGGTGATGTGCAGCAGGCCGTCGATTCCACCGAGATCGATGAAGGCGCCATAGTCGGTCAAGTTCTTCACGACGCCGCGGAAGACGCGGCCCTCCTCGAGAGCGTCCAATGTCTCCTGCTTGCGACCCGCGAGTTGCTCCTCGAGCACCACTTTGCGCGACAGAACGATATTGCCGCGTTTCTTGTTGACCTTGATCACCCGCATCTCGAGCTCTTGGCCCTTGAGGCTGTCGAGGTTGCGCACGGGTCGAACATCGACTTGAGAGCCCGGGAGGAAGGCTCGAACCCCGATATCGACGGCGAGACCCCCTTTGATGCGCTCGAGCACCCGTCCCTTGACGATCGCGCGAGTCTGGTAGGCCTCTTCGATCTGATCCCAGACCTTCATCTTCTCGGCCTTCTCGCGGGAGAGAACGAGATATCCGTTCTTGTCCTCCGCTTTCTCGAGAAGGACGTCTACTTCGTCGCCGACACTCACTGTGATCGCGCCGCTCTCGTCACGAAACTCCGACCGCGGGATGATCCCTTCGGACTTGTACCCCACGTCCACGATCACCTCGTTGTCGGAAACCTGCAGCACCCGACCCTGGACGACCTCGCCTTCGGCGATGTTGCTGTTGTACTTGTCTAGCAGCTTTTCGTACTCTTCCGGTGGAATAGCGGCCTCGTCGATCTTCGTACGCCCTCCTCCCTTCAATTCACTCGTATGGTTGTTGGTCTCCACCATGCGTCTTTCTAGATTCCTCCTCGAGCTACGGCGATTTGCAGGTGAGAGCCTTGGCCGCGTTGGAAATGTTCCGGATGGGCTCGCTTCTTCGTGGGAAGGCTAAACCTGCAATCCGTTATCCTACTCTATTTAATTGGCTTATGTCAAGGAGGCCTCACGGCAAGCCAAGGCGACTTCGCGTGAGCTCGAGCAGCCTTTGAAGCGTCTCCCGCGGTGCGAGAGAGGTCGTGTCGACGACCAGGGCGTCTTTTGCGCGACGGAGCGGCGCGTGCTCGCGGCTCCGGTCCGCGCGATCGCGATGCTCCAGATCGTTCCTGACGCCCTCGTAGGTGACGCCCGCCTCCGATGCCCGCTCCTGGAAACGCCGACGCGCCCGCTCGTCCTGGTCGGCGTCGAGAAAGAACTTCAAGTCGGCGCGAGGGAAGACCACGGTTCCGATATCGCGCCCCTCGAGGACGACGGCGCGCCCCCGGGCCATTTCCCTCCACAGCTCGACCATCACCGATCGGAGCTCCGGACGGGCCGAGACCCGAGAAGCGGCCATCGAGATCGTCTGTTCCCGGATCGCCTCGGATACGTCCTCGCCATCGAGCAGGACGTCGTGCAGGTAATCTCCCCCGAAGCCGATTCTGGATTGCCGGGCGAGCTCGGCGAGAGCGTCACCATCATCGAGGTCGATGCCGTTCCGCAAAGCCTTCAAGGCGACGGCACGGAACGTCGCGCCGGTGTCGATATAGTGAAAGCCGAGCGCCGCGGCCAATCCTCTCGCTGCGGTGGTCTTGCCCGCTCCTGCAGGGCCGTCGATGGCGATGACCGTTTCGTCTGTCAATGAGTCGCCTCCCGTCTCAGCCGTTCGACTTCGTCTCTCGACAGCGGTCGAAAGCCTCCGGGAGGGATGCCGCGCAGGGACAGCTCACCGATCCGCTCGCGATGGATCGCCACCACGGGAAAACCCAGAGCTCCGAAGAGTCTGCGGATCTCCCGATTCCGGCCCTCCCGAAGCGTGACGCGAAGCCGGCTCGTGCGCGCTTCGGTTCCTCGACGAGACAGGGGTTGAGCCCGGTCGACGTGAAGCCGCTCTCCTTGGATCTGAATCCCTCGCCGCGCCCGCTCGAGAGCACGACGATCGGGCGTACCGCTCACGGTGACCAGATAGGTTTTTCGAACGCCATGCCGGGGATGCGCGAGGAGCTGGGCGAGCTCACCGTCGTCGGTGAGCACCAGGAGACCCGAGGTCGCGATGTCGAGACGACCAACGGGATACAAGGACTGGTAATTCCGGGGCAGAAGATCCATGACGGTTCGGCGCCGGCTGGGATCCGATCGTGTCGTGACGTACCCCTGGGGTTTGTGAAGGGCCACGTATCGACGCCGAGCGCGCACCTTCACGCGTACGCCATCCACGCGAATATCGGCGGTGTCAGGGTCGGCGCTTTCGCCAAGCTGGCTCACCACCTTGCCGTCCACCTGGACCCGTCCTTCGAGGATGAGCCTCTCCGCCGCACGGCGAGAGGCGATTCCTGCGGTGGCGATGATCTTCTGCAGCCGCTGTTTCATGGAGCCCCTTCGAGTGATTCCATGCCCTCGAGCTGCTGGGCAACGTCGTCTCCGAAGACTTCCGACATGTCCTTGAGCTGCGGCAGATCCTTCACGTCCTTGAGGCCGAAGCGCAGCAGGAACTCCTTGGTCGTGCCGTAGAGCAGAGGGCGGCCGACGACGTTCTTCCGACCCACGATCCGAATCAACTTCCTCTCGAGAAGCGTTCGCACGACGCTCGCCGACCGGACCCCACGCAGCTCCATGATCTCGGGAACGGTTACCGGCTGGCGGTAGGCGATAACCGCGAGGGTCTCGAGCGCCTGGAGCGACAGTCTCGTCGGCTTGGGAGCTTCCACCAGCCTCCCCACGCACTCGTGGTAAGCGGGTTTCGTGGTGATTTGCCAACCCCCGGCAACCTCTACGAGCTGGACCCCACGGCCCGACTGCCCGTAAACCTGCTGCAATCGTTCGAGGGACGGCTTCACCATTTCCGGAGCATCCGGAAGCGCCTTCTTGAGCTCCTGCAGAGATAGTGGAGCGGGAGAGGCGTAGAGAAGAGCCTCGACGCTCGCCTCGGCTTCCTCGGGAGAAAGGGCGGGGGCGGCGTCCTCGCTCGAGTTACCGGACATGGGATTCTTCGGGGAGACGGATCACGTAGATCGTGCCGAAGAGCTTCTCCTGGTAAATGCGCAGCCGGCGCAGCCGAACCATTTCCAGGACCGCAAGGAACGTCACGATTACCGTTGCTCGGTCGCTTGCATCGTCGAAGAGCTCCACGAATGTGTGGTGCTCGCCGAGCGCGAGTCGGCGGCCGAGTCGCTCGATCATCTGCTCGATCGATATCGTCTCGCGCTCGTACACCAGGTCCGCGCGTTGACGCACCCGCTCCAGGACGTCGCGAAACGCGCTGATGAGCTCGAACAAATCCACTTCGATCATCTCGGTGGACTCGTCGTGCCCGTTCGAGCCCTGAACCAGGTCCGGTCTCACGAAGGTCGCGCTTCGGATCTCTTCCTGCTGGTGCAGCTGCTGGGCTGCCTCCTTGTACTGCGTGTACTCGAGCAGCCGGGCGACCAGCTCGGCGCGGGGGTCTTCGGTGGGTTCGTCTTCGGTTCCGTCCTCGTGAGGGGGCGGAAGCAGCATCTTGGACTTGATGTGGATCAAGGTGGCGGCCATGACGAGGAAATCTCCCGCCAGGCCCAGGTTGAGCTCTTCCATCAGCTCCAGGATCTCGAGGTACTGACGGGTAATCTCCGCTATGGGAATGTCGTAGATCTCGACCTCGTTCGTGCGGATGAGATGCAGCAAGAGCTCCATCGGACCGTCGAAGACGGGTAGGCGCACGTGGTAGGCGGGCTCTACGGCGTCGTCGTTACCGCTCGGTCCGACGTAGAGCTCGGCGACGCTCACAGATCGTCTCCCGGGGGAAGCCTGACGGCGGAACGAACGGCATGAAGGGTGTTCCCGGCTTGTTCGCGAGCGCGGCGTGCCCCTTCGCGAAAGATGTCACGGACGTCGTCGGGTCGGCTCTGGTAATCGCGCCTGCGTTCGGCGATGGGCCGAAGGCGCTCCAGGAGATGGTCGGCCAGAGCATTCTTGCATTCGATGCACCCGATTCCGGCAGTTCGGCACCCCTCCGCAGCCCAAGTGCGGGTCTCGGCGCTCGAGAACACCTTGTGAAGGTCGAACACGGGACATTTGTCGGGGTCGCCGGGGTCGGCACGCCGTACCCGCGCCGGGTCGGTGACCATCGTCTTCAGCTTCCCTCGAATGCTCTCTTCGTCCTCGCCCAGCCCGATCGTGTTTCCATAGCTCTTGGACATCTTCCGGCCATCGGTGCCCGGAAGCCTTGGTGTGGGGGTGAGCTTCACCTCGGGCTCGGAAAGGACTTTTCCATAGAAATGGTTGAAGCGGCGCGCGATCTCACGCGTCAGCTCGACATGGGGCCGCTGATCCTCGCCGACCGGTACGAAATCGGCGCGATAGATGAGAATGTCGGCGGCCTGAAGGAGGGGATATCCGAGAAACCCGTAGGTGCTCAAGTCCTTTTCCCTCAACTGATCGATCTGCTCTTTGTAGGTCGGAACGCGCTCGAGCCAGGGCAGCGGGACCACCATCGAGAGCAGCAGGTGCAGCTCGGCGTGAGCCGGCACATGCGATTGCACGAAGAGCGTCGACCGCTCCGGGTCGAGTCCAACCGCGAGGAAATCCAGCGCCAGCTCTCGAACGTTGGCGCGTAGCTCACGGGTGTCGGCGTAATCGGTCGTGAGCGCGTGCCAGTCGACGATACAATAGAACGTATCGAGCTCGTCCTGCATCGCCACCCAGTTCTCGAAGGCCCCGACCAGATGGCCCAGATGGGCCGCACCCGTGGGTCTCATGCCGGAGAGGACGCGTTTTCTTGCCATGTTCGAGTTTGCGGGATGCTAGCACAAACTCACATCATCTCCCGCACGTGACGGTACACCTTTTCGCCGAGCTTTTGGCCGAGCACTTCCTTAAGCTCGGCGAGCTCCGCGGCTTTGATTCCCTTCACGCTCTTGAACCGCGTTAGGAGCCTTCGCCGCTTCTTGGGACCGATGCCGGGAACGGACTCGAGCGAGGAGGAGAAGTCGCGCGCCTTTCGCTGCTGGCGATGAAAGGTCACCGCGAACCGATGGGCCTCGTCACGCACGCGCTGGAGGAGCTGGAGAGCGGGCGAGTGACGGTCGAGGACGAGCGGCTGAGAATGGCCGGGCCGGAAGACCCACTCCTCCTTCTTGGCAAGGCTGACCGTCGGCAAGTGCGACAGCCCGAGCTCCTCGAGCGCGGAGAGCGCCGCACCCAGCTGGCCTTTGCCGCCATCGATCAGAACGAGGTCGGGGAGATCCGCTCCCTCTTCGAGCACCCGGCGGTAGCGCCTGAGAACCACTTCTCGCATGGAGGCGAAATCATCCGGCTTGCGGTGCTCGAGCCCTCGAATCTTGTACTTTCGGTAGTCGCTCCTCTTGGGCTGCCCGCGCTCGAAGACGACCATGGAGGCGACGATCTCGCTCGCCTGGATGTTCGAGATATCGAAACCTTCGATGCGCTCGGGCCGCTCCGACATCCCGAGCACCTCGGCGAGCTTCTCGAGGCGGACGAACACCTGGCGGCCCTCCTCGCGAAAATCAAGATCGTAAGAGAGTCGAGCGTTCTTCGAGACGAGATCCACCATGCGTTTTTTCGCTCCCCGCCTCGGAACCAGCACCTCGACCTTCGAGCCCTTCTGTCCGCTGAGAAGCTCGGAGACGAGCGCCCGTTCGGGGAAGTCCACGGGAACGTGAATCGTGGAAGGTAGAAACCGGCCGAGCTCGTAGTACTGTCGCAGGGACCCCTCCACCAGCGAGGCGTCATCGTGGGCATCCAGGTCTTCCAACAGAAAACTGTCTCGATCGACGACTTTGCCCGATCGAACGGAGAACACCTGCAAGACGGCCTGGTTGCCCTCGCGAAAGAAGCCGAATACGTCGCTTTCATCGCCGCGAACGCCCGCCATCTTCTGTCGAATGGACAATTCCTCGAGGGTGCGCAGGTTGTCCCGCAGTCGAGCCGCCTCCTCGAATCGCTCCCGGTCCGCGGCCTCGTACATCTTCACTCTCAGGGAGGCGATGAGATCGTCGTTCTTACCCTCGAGAAAGAGCCGGGCGTCGTCCACCGCCCGCCGATATTCGTCGAGGGAGATGATGGTGTCGACACAGGGGGCCACGCAGCGGTTGATCTGGTACTGCAAGCACGGCCGCGCACGCTTCCCGTCGAGCTTCTCGGTGCAATTCCGGACGCCGAACAGCCGGTGGACGAGATTGGCCGTCTTGCGGGCGAGGCTCGCGGGCACGTACGGTCCGGAGTAGCAATCGCCGTCTTTCGCCGGTTGGCGCACCACGTAGAGGCGAGGGTAGGTCTCGTTGAGCGTGAGCTTGAGGTACGGGTGGTTCTTGTCGTCCCGGAGCAGAACGTTGAAACGGGGCTTGTGGGTCTTGATGAGGCTGTTCTCGAGAACCAGGGCCTCACGCTCGGTGTCGGTCACGACCACATCGACGTCTTCGATGCGCTCGACGAGGCGATCGAGCCTCGGACTGTCGACCCGGGCGTTCTGAAAGTAGGAGCGGACGCGGCTTCGAAGGGAACGGGCCTTTCCTACGTAGAGGATTTCTCCGCCCGCTCCTTTGAAGAGATAGACTCCCGAGGATTTCGGGAGGTCTTCGAGCTTGGTCCGCAGCTCCGCGGCCATCGCCTCAGTATAGCGATCCTAGTTTCGGATGACTTCGACGTTTGCGGGCAGATCCAGCTCGAAGGTCGAGTCGGGCAGCTCGACATCGAGCTCGACGCGCGAGAAGCGAATATCGGTGCGGTCGCGATTGGGCTCGTGGAACACGGAACGTATGGGAGTCCACGACTTCTTGTCCAGGGTCAGCTCGATCCGAGTGAAGAGCGACGCCGCCGAGTCGGGCTTGGGGACGAGATCGAGAGCGACCGTGCTCTCGTCTTCCGAGACGAGGCTCACGTCGTAGTTCTTGCCAATCGTGGAGTTCGATTTGCCGAACCCGACGAGCAAGTCGGCTCCGCCGCTGCTGCCTCCTTTGCTTCGGTCGAACTCCTGGACCTGGCGTGAGACCGGGTTGTAGAGGCGCACCAGGTCGTCTTTCACCACCAAGACCTTTTTCGTTGGAGCTTCGTACTCCCATCGGATACGTCCCGGGAGCTTCAAATACAATCGACCCTGGCTTACCTCGGATTCCTGAAGAATGGAATCATGGTCGGTCTGCTCGAACGTCGCCGTCAGCGTATGGAGGCGCTCGCCCGCCGTCTTCATCTGCTCGAGGATCTCCTCCAGCCTGTCGGCGGACGAAGGGGGATGAATCAGTAAGGCGAACGCAACCAGACCGGTCATGTTCATAGGCTCCCCGAAAAACGGAGTTTACCGCAGCCGGGACGAAGCGCGCCCGGGCGCCTCCACCAACTCGGGGGCGGTACCGTGGCTGACGATCTGACCATCGAGCATCTCGATGACGCGGTTGCCCATCTCGGCGGCCTGCGGGTTGTGAGTGATCATCACGATCGTCTGCTGTTTCTCGCGATTCAGATCCGCCAACAGGCGCAGCACCTGCTCGGAGTTGCGCGAGTCGAGGTTCCCCGTTGGCTCGTCGGCGAGTATGATCGACGGCTCGTTGACGAGAGCTCGAGCGATGGCAACCCGCTGCTGTTCACCCACCGATAACTCCGTCGGCTTGTAGTCGAGCTTGTGACGGACTTGGACGATTTCGAGGAGGTCTCCGATCTCACGGCGGCCGAGCGTCGAACCTCCGAAGATCTGCCGGGCGATCTCGATGTTCCCCTGGACCGTCAGGGTGGGCAGAAGATTGAATCGTTGAAAGACGAAGCCGATCTTCTGGCAGCGCAGCCGAGTCCGTTCTCCATCGGAGATCGCCCCGAGGTCGACGCCGTCGACGAACACCCGCCCCGACGTCGGTCGGGACAGCCCTCCGAGAATTTGGAGAAGAGTCGTCTTGCCACATCCCGACGGGCCCATGACGGCAACGAACTCGCCGCGCCGAATGTCCAGGTCGACGCCTTGGAGCGCGGGCACGTCGAGAGACCCGCTGCGATAGACCTTCCGTAGGGAGACCGTCTTCAGGACGCTCGGCGGTCGGTTTTCGTCGGTCATCACTCGAAGTTGAGGGCCTCCACCGGATCGAGCGTCGCCGCCCGATAGGCCGGGTAGAGCGCTCCCAGAAGGCCCCCGGTGATCCCCAGGATAGCCGAGAACAAGAACCAGCGGGGAATCAAATCGACCGTCAGCGTCGGGAAGAATGAAAGGAGCAAGCTGCGGCCAAAAACAGAGAGGGCGAACCCGACCCCGACCCCCATCGCGCAGATGAGGAATGACTCGGCCATCACGATCTTCATGATGTAGCCCTTGCCCGCTCCGAGCGCCTTCAAAATCCCTATCTCGCGCGTGCGCTCGATGATGGTCGTGTACATGGCCAGCAGTATCACGAGGTAACTGATGCAAGCGGCAAAGAAACTGAGGGCGCGGATGAACTCTTTCAGGCCGAGCGCGTTCTCGGTCATCGCCTCGGAAAAGAACTCGAGCGCGGTGATGACGTAGCCCTCGAAACGTTTCTCGAGCGCCGCCGCCACCTGACCAACGTCAGCGCCGTCATCGACTCTGATGAAATAGAAGGACGCCTTGCCGGGCTGGGCCGTCGCCGTCTGCATCGCCTCGAGCGTCATGTAGAGACGAACCCCCGCGCCGGCCTTGGCGATACCGACGACCTCGAACTCCCGTCCCATGATCTCGAGTCGATCACCAAGTGAGATGCCGTCGACCTCGCTCAAGACCGTATCGACCACCAGATCGGAGACGTCTCGAAGCCCTCTGCCCTCGACGATCTCGATGCCCGAGCCCACCCGGTCGTAGCTTTCGAGGTCGACTCCGAAGATCATCACGAGCTTGTTCTGCCCCTTGAGCCTCGTGACCCGCCCCGTGAGAACGGGTGCCGCGGTCCCCACCCCGGGGATCTCCTCGAGCATCGGCGCCAACCGGTCCGGCAAGACCCCCGAGTTCAAGACGAGAAAAGGCGAGGAATCGGGGGCTTGGAAGATAATGTCGGCGCCCACATTCGTGATCCGATCGGCCGTCTCCTCGAGGCTTCCATGAGCGAGGCCCACGAGAACGAGCACCATGGCGACCCCCAATGCGACGGCGAGGATTCCGACGGTGGTCCGGGTCTTGCGGTTGAAGATGTTTGCGAGCGGAAGATTGGCCATCAGGGGTCCGTCCATGCTTCCGCCTCTTGCGGGAGCGTAAACGCGCCATGCTAGCAAATGCTTCGGGGCACAAGCAAACCTTCGAAATCGTCCTGCTATACTCTCACCCGATGAAAGCGATTCGAATCCATGCTCCCGGGGGTCCAGAGGCCCTTCGTTACGAGAGTGTCCCCGACCCAACCCCGGGACCCGAAGAAGCCGTGATTCGACTCCAAGCTGCCGGAGTCAACTTTATCGACGTTTACCACCGGACCGGGCTCTACCCGATGGAGCCTCCGTTCACTCCCGGCATGGAGGGCGCCGGCGTGGTCGAGAGAGTCGGTGAGAACGTCACCGAAGTGAAAGTGGGCGACCTCGTCGCCTGGGCGATGGCGGTCGGCTCTTACGCGGAGCTCGCCCGGGTTCCCGCGTGGAAGTTGGTGCCCGTTCCGGGTGGGGTCGACGGCCCAACGGCCGCAGCCGCAATGCTCCAGGGCATGACGGCTCATTACCTGTCCGGTGCCACGTTCCCCCTTGGGCCAGAGCACGACGCCCTCGTCCACGCGGCCGCGGGAGGGGTGGGTCTGCTGCTCGTCCAAATGGCCAAGAAAAGAGGGGCCCGGGTGTTCGGCACGGTTTCCACGCCGGAGAAAGCCGAGGCTGCCCGAAAGGCCGGTGCCGACGTCGTCATTCGCTATACCGAGGAGGACTTCGAGGAGGCGGTGAAGAGCTTTACTCGGGGCAAGGGACTCCATGTGGTCTACGATTCGGTCGGCAAGACGACGTTCGAGAAGAGCCTGCGATGTCTCCGCCCCCGAGGAATGCTGGTCCTGTACGGGCAGTCGAGCGGGGCCGTCCCGCCGCTCGATGCGCAAATTCTTGCCCGAGGCGGCTCTCTTTTCCTGACGCGACCGACCCTCGCTCATTACACGCTCGACCGCGACGAGGTTCTGGCCCGCGCCGGGGATGTGCTGTCCTGGATCGTCCGAGCCGAGCTCGATATCACGATCGACCGGGAGCTTCCCCTCGAAGAGGCGGCGGAAGCCCATCGATTGATCGAGTCGAGAAAGACGAGCGGGAAGCTACTCTTGCGTCCCTAGAGTACTCAATGCCGTGGCGGGACCCGTAATCGATCGTGCCGCCACGGCCCGGGCTGCTTACGGCGTGGCAAGCACGCCGGGCTCGCTCCGCTCGCTCAGAGTGGGCTGAGTTCTTTATCACCCTGCGCTTGGGCGCTTGGCTGAGGAGCGCTTGAGTCTTATACTATTCGAAATCCCGTTAAACCATGAAACACCGTGTACCCGGGGCGATTGCTACTTTTGTCCTCGTTGTTGCCCTGGCTTACCTGGCGACGGCGGGATTGGGATAC
>DASPGQ010000691.1 GCA_035620555.1 Vicinamibacteria bacterium | reverse complement strand
AAGAAAGGCCCATTGCGGCTCGACGAGGCCCTCGAGTATGGAATCCAAATCGCAGATGCGCTGGACAAAGCGCATCGCGCTGGGATCGTGCATCGCGACCTGAAACCCGGCAACGTGATGTTGACGAGATCGGGGGTGAAGCTACTGGATTTCGGGCTTGCCCGGCTCGTGGCCAGCGAACCGCGATCCGACTCGTCCGATGTCCCCACTCGGCAAAAGGATCTCACCGGGGAACGAGCCATCCTCGGGACGCTCCCGTACATGTCTCCCGAGCAGCTCGAGGGCAAGAGCGCCGACCCGCGGATGGACGTGTGGGCGTTCGGAGCCGTTCTCTACGAAATGGTCGTGGGAAGCAGGGCCTTCGACGGGACGAGTCAGGCGAGTCTGATCGCGGCGATCATGAGAGGCTTGGACGATCGGCCTGCCCCAACTCGGGCAATCGAGCCTCCCTTGTTGAACGAGGTGATCCGTCGTTGCCTCAGCGTCGATACCGAGCGCCGCTGGGCGTCGGCAGCGGACATCGCCCATGTGCTGTCGTGGCTCCGTTCGAGCATGCGCGACCCCGCTCAGCCAGTGGCCGGCTCCCGAAAGCGCCCTACGTGGCTGAGCGCGACGATCGTGAGCGCGGCGTTCCTGGCGGGATGGGTCGCGAGCTTGTTTTTCCGACCGACGCCGTCACCCACGGCTCCACGCGAGCCGCGCATCGAGCTCTCGATCCCGCTTGGCGCCGAGGAAGACTTCGCACGTGCTCCTTCCCTTGCCGTCTCCTCCGACGGACGACTTCTCGTCTACGAAGGCGTCCGCGAAGGCGTTTCTCAGCTCTTTCGTCGGTCCCTGGACATCTCCGAAGTCGTGGCCCTGCCCGGTACCGAGAACGGGTCCGCGCCGTTCCTGTCTCCCGACGGAAAATCGTTGGCGTTCTTTTCGAGTGGGAGTCTCAAGAAGGTCTCCCTGGACGGAGGGCCGGTCGTCACCCTCGCGAGCGGGCGCGTGGGCGGCGGTGGAAGCTGGGCCGCGGACGGACGAATCGTCTATGTCGAAAACCGGAACGAGCTCAGAATGGTGTCCGCCAGCGGGGGTCCGTCGACATCGGTGAAGATGGACGTCGCCGAGGAAACGAGCGTTGCGGACCCGCTTCTCCTGGATGACGGAAAAAACATTCTCTTCACACAGGGCTCGTCGGGACAAGAGCAGGTCGCCGTGGGCTCCATGGCGACTGGAGAAGTCCGAGTCCTTACGAGTGGAAGACGTCCTCGGTTATCGGCCGATGATCATCTTCTCTTCGTTCGAGACGCGGCGGTCTGGGCGGTCGGATTCGACTCCGAGCGGCTCGAGCTTCGCGGCGCGCCGATCCCCATCGTGAACGGCGTTCTCGACGTGTTCTCGGCGACGTTCGATGTGTCGTTCAGCGGAGCGATCTTCTTTGTCCCTGAAGAGAGCGAGCGTGCCCTCGTATGGGTCGACCGCGAAGGACGGTCGACGCTCCTGACGACCACGAGAGATCGATATGGTTCCCCCCGGCTTTCTCCCGATGGGACACGCGTCGCCGTGGAAACTCACCTCAAGGATATCTGGGTCTTCGATGTCGAGCGAGGCAGCCGTGCCCGACTGACGGTCGAATCGGCGACTGGAATGAATACCGTGCCGGCCTGGACGCACGACGGCAAGATGGTGACGTTTTTCAGGCTGCATGAAGGCGTCAGCGCGATCTGTACCGCTCCCGCCGACGGAAGCCAACCTCCTGAGCCCATCCTGCTCCGAGACAACTGGCCGATCCCGGGCTCGTGGTCTCCGGATGGTCGGACACTCGCGTTTCACGACTTGCCCGCCGGCGGGAATCGCGACATTCTCGTATTCATCCCCGGTAGCGGGGAGCCTCCGCAGCCGATTCTGGCGACCGCTTTCAACGAACGCTCTCCCGCGTTTTCTCCGGATGGCCGCTGGCTCGCCTACGTATCCGATGAGTCCGGCCGCGATGAGGTGTACGTGCGAGCTTACCCCGGCCTTGGCACCAAGACGGCCATTTCCACGGAGGGCGGCGTGCAACCCGTCTGGTCGCCCCTGGGTAACGAGCTCTTCTATCGGCATCGGGAAGCGATGATGGTCGTCGCCATCGAGACGGCGGGAGAGCTTCGTTCCTCCAAACCGCGCCTTCTCTTTCGAGGTCGCTACGACTTGGGAAACCCCCACAATCCGAGCTACGGCGTGTCACCCGACGGGAAGAAGTTCGTGATGGTCCAGGAGGCGGAAGAAGGCGTACGCCGCTTCGGAGTAATCCTCAATTGGAACGTTTCTAATTAAGAAGACGTTTCCGCAGAAATTTCTTTGGGCATTCCGGTAACTAGTCCGGCGAAAGCGACCAGACGGTAGGTCACATGGATCACATATCGAATGAACACGTGCTCGTCGAGCAAAATCCATGTACAATGTAAAGATACATAGCTTCCTCTAGCCTTCCCCACACGCCCTGATACCGCATCGAAGGGGGTGTGCTATGACTGGCAAGCTCGTTGCGGCGCTTGGTCTCGTCGTTGCGGCGCTCGCGGCCGACAGCATCGAGTCAGCACGAGAAAGCTCCGTGCTCATGATCGCGGAGGACGGGCAACGCTACCTCGTCGATCCGCACGAGACGCTCGGCGAGGCGATGACCCGCGGGGCCGCCGCTCAACATGACGAGGAAGGCCACTGCGTTCCCGAGACGCTGGAGAAGAAACCGCCGGGAAGCGTTGCCTGCACGTGCTACGAAGTGACCGAATGCAAGGGCAACGAATCGCGTCAGTGCAAGCGCCACTGCCGGAAAGACCTCTGCGAGTGCTGCGCGATCTGATCGTTACCAGGGCCTCGGCCTCTTCGAGTACCGCCGGCCTTTCTCGGCAGCCTCACGGTTGCCGGAACCGATCATGACGCCCTCGTCGATCATGGCTTCCACGTTGTCGGGATTCACCGCGTTCAAAAAGTAGATTCCCGCCGCCTGGGTGGCCTTCAACACCCGGGAGCGGGCCTCCTGCATCCGTTCCGGCCACGGACCCGGCTGGCGGCTCGTGATGCCGTACGAAAAACCCATGTCCCCCGGACCCCATTCGGCAAAGGCGATGCCGGGAATCCTCGTCGAGGCCTCGGCATTCTCGAGCGCATGACGGTCCTCGATCTTGAGGCCAAGGAGGAGCTCGCCTTCCGGGTTCAGCGGCCAGGGATCGGCGACGCGCAGGTATTCCTCGTTCGAGATCCCCCAAATCTCCGCGGCGTAGTCCTGACTTCCGCTCCCGCGCAAGCCTTCTTCGAGTCCCGCCCCCACGGCTTGGAGGTGAAAGGGGTAGCGTGCGGCCTGGACGAACACCTTCGCGGCTTCCGGAGAGCGAGCATGGCACAGGAGAACTCCGTGTACCCCAGCGGCCAGCACCTGTTGAACGACCCAAGAGTTGGCGCGCATCGAAGCCTCGTCGAGACCCAGAACCGGCAAAGACACGATGACCGCCGGAGTTCGATGTCCACTCTCCGTCGGCCCGCCGTCGACGAGACCTCGCATGAACTCGCGGAGCTTCGTCATGTCGAAGGCGCCGTGCTCGAGCTCATAATTGACGTAGTCGGCCCAGGTCCGACCGAGCTCCCTTCCCTCCTCGTATCCTCCCCGGGTGGAGGTGTAGTAGATGGGTTGGGTCTGCTCGAGAAGCTCGACCGCCTTGTTGATACGCTTCGCTTTCGCCTTCCCCAGAGCACCGGATGCGCTGAGAACGACGGCAAGGAAGAGAGCCACGTTTCTCATGAGTGTCCTCCTCGAACGGATTGGCTCGATGATACTAACAGGCGACGACAGCAACCGTGCGGCGTCCAGGACCTGGCAGCAAAAGCATCCTCGGGAAAGTGCCAATTGTGTGTGGCTCTCTCGCGATCGACGTGGGGAAACTACCTCGCCGGAGTCTCTCGACGATACGAACCGACAGACAAATGCCCTTTGAAATCAATGGTTTTCCGCCTTCGAGCTGCGGTAGGCGCTCTGGTACGCATTTTGCCTCTGGATGAGCAAAATCGCCTCTGCGCGGCACTCGAACAACAGGGTCCGCGCTGGACGCCGGGGAATTATCGAGAAGGTCAAACGCTAAGATGAACAGCAACATTTCGAACGGCGTTGCGGGACTCGACCCACAGCTAGAGAAAACGTCCCACGAGTCAGATGGGAAGCTCGTAGCCAGTCCTCTTCCCGCGTACGAGGAGCTGGCCGACGAGCTGAGCCTATCCCTGGTTCGCAACGGTTACTTGGCCTGCATCCTTCTCGATGTCGCGGACGGCATGCACCTGCGTCAGGAGCGCGATGCGCTTCTATACTCCCGCCTGATGGATCTCGTCATCTCCGAGATCCGTCAGCTGCGCGGAAATCGTCTCCGCGCCGGCGATTTGCTTGCGGTCACCGAGGCCGAGGGAGAAGCGGTACTGATCTTCCTGATACCGCGTCAGGAAAGCGGCCAGCCGACTCCCGAGCATCTGCGGGAGATCGCGGCGCGCATTCAAACGGCACTGATGCAACGGCTGGCCCGCGCGAAGTGGTCGCCCTGCCCGTTTCCGCTAAGAGTGGGTTTCTCGTTCGGTATTCACAACCCGCTCGTTCACGCGAAGCTCTCGCTGCGACGCATGGTGGACGAGGCACGGAAGATGGCACGACTCGACTACGAGCTTCGTGAGGCAGAGAGCAAGCAGCGTCTCCAGCACGTGATTCTGAGCGGTGAGATCTCCATCGTGTTTCAACCCATCGTCGAGCTCGGAAACGGTGCCATCTACGGGTTCGAGGCCCTCAGCCGGGGGCCCAAGGGTACGCAGATGGAGAGTCCGCTCGCTCTATTCGAACAAGCGACCACCGCGAATCTCCTCTTCGAGCTCGATCACGTGTGCCGAAAGCGAGCGATCCGAAGCAGCGGTCGACTCGCCGCCGGCCACCAGCTCTTCATCAACACGCTGCCCTTCTCGGTACGTGACCCTCATTTTCGAGGGAAGTATCTCCTCGAGCTCTTCGAAGGAACCAACTTGAGGCCAGAACAGATCGTCCTTGAAGTTACCGAGCAGATTGCGATCGACGACTATGCCGGCTACGTCGACGAGATGCGCTACTTCTCCGACATGGGCTGCCAGTGCGCCATCGATGACGTCGGGGCGGGCTACTCGGGCCTGGAAAAGATGCTTCAAATTCGACCCGACTACTTGAAGCTCGATATGCACCTGATTCGCGGGATCGACGGCAGTGCCGTCAAGCAGGAGATCGTCAGGGCGTTTCAAGTCATGGCCCGAAAAATAGGCGCGCGAATCATCGCCGAAGGCATCGAGACCCGAGAGGAGATGAAAGTTCTTCGCGATATGGGATTGGACTATGGCCAGGGGTATCTCATCGGCCGGCCCGCCGCCGGATTCGATGTGAAACATCAGGCCGAGCTTTATGCGGGAGTAGTTTGAACGTACTCATGATCCGTCATCCGGGGAGTCGAATGTTGAACCAGTTGAGATGCGAAGGTCTCCGACCGATCCAGCCGCGGCTCGCGGGAACGGCGCCACCGTTGCCCTCCGCCGCAAGGTGGACGAAGGGACGAACCTCGTGAACATGACGCTCGTCCTGCTCGTCGCGGGATATCTCTCGCTCCTGCTCGCGCTGGTCGTAGCGCTGCTCAACGTTTCTCGCCACCGCCGCCTCCACCGCGAAGTCGTCGCCGCGCTGGCGGAGGCGGAGGCGGAAACAACCAACGTCAAGCGAGAGGTCCGTGAGATAGAGCGTCATCGCCAAGTTTTCGGTCGGTTTCTCAGCGAGCTGGCACCGCTCACCGACCAACTCCACAACCGACTGAACCCCCGCCAGATTCCCGCGCTTCTGATGAAGATCGTCGTCCGAAGCTTCGAGCCCTGGCAGGCCATCGTGCTCGTTCGACGCAAGCGAGCCCGTACCGAGCCGGACCGCGACAGCCGCTTCGTCGTCGCGGAGATCGCCAGACCGGAGCCGGGTTTGAGCCGCGGCGCCGAGGTTTACGTCGGCGACGACGAGCTGGGCCTGGTCGCGGAAGCCCAGAGGGTAATGACGAGACAGGACCTCGACAACGCGGCGGTCGAAGCAAGGGCGAAGGGTGCGGGAGGGATCCGGCAGGGGTTTCGACCCGACCTCGTGGCCCCCATCGTCGTCAACGAGGTGACGATGGGGCTCATCATCATGAGCCAGCCAGTTCTCCATCCTGAAGCCTGTCGATCGGCGATGCGCCTGATCGCACGTCTGGGAGCCATCACGTTCCAGAACGTGATGAGCTACACGGAGATGAGACAGACTGCCGAGCTGGACGGCCTGACCGGGCTCTATTGCAAGCAGTACATGACGGTCGCCCTCGCCGAGGCCATCGCCGAGGCCCAGAAGAATCTGGACACGGTGTCGATCTTCTTGTTCGACGTGGACCACTTCAAGAACTATAACGACGTCAACGGCCACGTCGCCGGCGATGCTCTCCTCAAGCTGCTCGCCGGCCTCGTTCAAGACAACATACGTGAGACCGACCTCTTCGGCCGGGTGGGAGGAGAAGAATTCCTGGTGATCTTCCCCGGTACCGCGCCTGCCGACGCTCGGACGGTCGCCGACAAGATCCGTCAGAAGATCGAGGAATATCCTTTTCGTCATCGGAGCCGACAGCCTCTCGGCCACTTGAGCGTAAGCGGTGGCGTCGCCGCATTTCCCGACGACGCACTCGACAGCGCGAACCTCATGCGGGAGGCCGATAGAGCCTTGTACAAGGCCAAAGGCGACGGACGAAACCGCGTTCTTCGAGCGGAACCGCGGTTTATCGGTGAGACCGAGCAAGAGCCACAGCCCTCGATGCTCGACACCTGGGCGGGAGAGCGAATCGGAGACGAATGAAGCCCGATTTCGGCGCGGACGAATGGACAGAGAGAGCTAAGACTTTTTTCGAAAACGTCGGACGAAATGAAATAGCCACCCGCCGGTGTAAGCGAAATACAGTCCGAGTAACCACCACATCGCCGAGGCGTCGAACCCGCGATCGGGCGTCAAATTAGCGTCAAAAGCCAGCTTCACCGTGACGATGAGCACCGTGATCGTCGCGACGCCGAACCACTCCATCTGTCGTGCCATGAAGTCCATCGTGGCCTCCCGTCGCTCGGGTGATAGCCAATACCGCCGGTTGGGGAGATTGAACCACGTCGCCGGCAGGATCTTGAAGAAGTTCCCGATCCCGCCAAAGAGGACCACCACGAGCAATAACATTACGCCCGAGAGAGTGAAGAACCCATCTCGGGACTGAAATCCGCTCGGCCGACCCGAACCGTCGAAACTGGAGGCCATCGGATCGGGCATGAGCGCATAGTAGCGATGAAGCAACACCGCCCCCACGGCGGCAAGCAGGAGCAGAATCCATCGGGAACGTGACATGGAATCCGAAAAAGATCAGACCAGTTCGGCCATATAGCGCGTTTTCACGAGCCGCCAGAAGACGACAATGAAGGCCGTCAGTGGAATCGCAAGGATCATGCCCGCAATTCCGTCGAATGCCGTTCCCCAGAAGAACAAAGCGAGCATGATGGTCAAGGGATGAAGACCGGTCCTGCCACCCATGACCTTGGGGGTTAGGTAGTAACTCTCGACGAGCTGTACGATGACGAAAACGACGATGACCAAAAGAAGCGTGAAGGCACCGCCGTCGGTTTGAAAGAACGCCGTGGGAAGCGCGATCGCGAGTCCGATCATGCTTCCCAAGTAGGGGATCAGGTTCAGCAACCCGAGAATGAGGCCGAGGATGAATCCGAACTGAAGACCGGCGACCATGAACCCCATGGCGAAGAGGATGCCCTGCCCCATCGCGACGATGAGCTGGCCGCGGAAGAAAGAGACGATGATGTCCATGAACTGGGAAACGAGATAAACCACGTCCTCTCGCGTCTGTTGCTTGAGGAAGGGCAGGTAAGCTTCGAGGTCTTTGGGCAGGGGCGGAACCACGAGGAAGAACGCAAGGTAGACGGGGAGGACGAACCAGCTCAACGCCGCGGCAACGGTTCTGAAAGCGCTCGCACCGGCGGAGGCCGCCGAGCGAAGGCCGCTTTGCACCGCCGACCAGATGGCGCCCGCTTGCCCTTGCAGGAACTCCTGGAGGTTACCGGCCAGTCCATGCTCGTCCCAGAATGCTTTGACTTGCGGCCAGTTGGTTTCGACGCTCTCGCGGATACGATCCGCGAGCTCGGGAGCCCTCCCGGCAAGCTCTGACGCTTGTGAGACGGCGAGAGCGCCAAAGAACCACAGGGAAAGCGCAAAGGGAAGCAGAAACGTCAGGAAGACCAGCGCGACGGAAGGCGCCACCGACAAGCGAAGCCTCTGGTTGAAGAGCTCGTATACCGGCCTCAGCACCAGAGCCATGATCATCGCGACGAACAGGGGCATGAACACCCTGGAAAAGACCGCGACGAAGCGAGCGAGTAGAAAAAACGACGCGAGAACGACCGCGAGAATGACGCATGCCGAGAGCAACGTCAGTGCTGCGGCGACGGTCGCCGCTTGGCGCCGGCTCAGCTCGATATCGATCACGGCCAATCCATACTTCTAGTGCTCAATGCCGTGGCGGGACCCGCGATCACCCGGCCGCCACGGCTCGGCCTTTGCGGCGCTGCGCGCCGATCTCGCGGCAGACGTTTTGGCCACCGCTCGGCAGGCTGGGCTGTACTTTTTCATCAGCCTGTGCTCAATGCCGTGGGGGGGATGAACCCCGTCGTCCAGTATCGAAAGAACGCCGGGGGACTTCTGGACTCTTTTTGCGAACCTGTCAACCAAGAGCGGGGTGCGCATTTCTGCCGCGGTGTGACAGATTACCATTTTTGCTTGCGCCGGTGCCGGATTAAACTCTCCAGCTCGGATGGACCCCACGTCGCCTTCGTCTCTCACGGAGCAGCTCCGCCCTTTCGTCCGGCGCTTCTCGTTCGCGGCATTTTACTTCGTAGTAATCGCCATCCTCGGTACCGCCGGTTTCGTCGTTTTGGAAGACTGGAGCTGGTTCGACGCGTTGTACATGGCCGTCACCACCGTGAGCTCGGTCGGCTTCATGGAGGTCCATCCCCTTTCCCCGCAAGGTCGGATTCTGGCTATGGTTCTCGTAATTCTCGGCGTCACCGGGTTGGGTCTCTGGTGGGGCCTCACGACGGCCCTCATCGTGGAGCTCGACCTCGGTGGCTGGTTGAGGAGTCGGCGCATCATGAATCGAGTCTCGAGGCTGAAGAACCACTTCATCATTTGCGGCGGCGGCAGGATGGGAAGCGTCGTGATGGCGGAGATGCGACACTCGAGCCGTCCCTTCGTCGTGGTAGAGAAGGCAGCGGAGCGCGTGGCGCGCGTTCTCCAGCGCCACCCCGACGTGCTCATCCTCGAAGCCGACGCCACCCAGGCGCAGACGCTCCTCGATGCGGGGATCGAGAGGGCGTCAGGACTCGCCGCCTGTCTCACCGACGACGCCTCCAACCTCTTTTTGTGCCTCACGGCCCGCGGCATTCGGACGGATCTCACGATCGTGGCTCGAGCCTACGACGAGGAGTCCTTCGACAAGCTTCGCCGGGCGGGAGCGGATCACGTGATCTCCCCGAACATCACCGGCGGGGCCCGTATGGCCTCGATGCTGCTGAGGCCCTCCGTGGTCAGCTTTCTCGATGCGGCCTTGACCGGTCCCGACGACGTCACGCTTCATCTCGAGGAAGCCGAGATTACCAACGGCTCGAGCCTGGCGGGGACGACGCTACTGGACGCCAGGATCCCGCAGCAAACCGGTCTCATCGTGCTCGCGGTTCGAAAAGGTGGGCTGACGGGCGAAGCACGCTACAACCCCGGACCAGAAACGAAGCTCGACGCGGGGGACGTCGTCATCGTCCTGGGCCGTCTCGAGCAGCTCGAACGGTTGCGGCAATACGCGGGCGACGGGCGCTGACCGGGTCAGGGCTCCACGGACCGTTACGAAACCTCGGTCTCCCACGCCAGATGTCATGAATCCAATAGGGTTCCGAGTTGAAAGGTCCACTTTCATTAGGTAGAATCCATTCTCTTTTCTCAGACGGACGGGGGGATCCTCTGCGGGTCTCGAGAGGACTGAGATGAATGCGTTGGAAATCGTCAAGAGGGCGGCCGGCCCCGCGATCGCGACGGACGAAAAGAGCCGGATCGTGGGCTGGAATCGAGCCGCGAGGGAGCTTCTCGAGTGCTCGACGGGAAACGATCTGGAGCGCGAGCCTCTCAACGCTGTGCTCGAGGCCCGTGACGTTTTCGGGAATCGTCTCGA
The DNA here is from genome assembly GCA_035620555.1 of Vicinamibacteria bacterium. Lineage (NCBI taxonomy): Bacteria > Pseudomonadati > Acidobacteriota > Vicinamibacteria > Vicinamibacteria bacterium. Next base: position 1,536 of record DASPGQ010000691.1, on the reverse strand, counting down.
CTTCGCGCAATTCCCATTCCATCAGATGGTCACCCGAGGCGAGCCGGTCAACGGTTTCGAGGTCAACGCCAGGAAGCAAAACGGGGAAGCCCTGCGACTCCTGGTCTCCGTCGTCGTGGTACTCGGTCCGAAGCGGGGCGGCTACCACCTCGTTTATCTCATGCGACCGATCTATCGGCGGAGAAAGGCAGACGAGGCCATCGAGAGAATCCTGGCAAACTCGGCCTACGGACGACACGTGCTGGACCGGTCGAACGGAGACGGCGGTGACGTCCCTGAGCTCACCCGACGACAAACCGACGTGCTCCGATTGCTGGCCCAGGGCCACAACAACGAGGAGATCGCCGAGCTTCTATCGGTAAGCGTCTTCACCGTAAGGAGCCACGTCCAGAGCGTTCTCGACAAGCTCGGGGTTCATAGCAAAGTGGAAGCGGTTTCGCGGGCGTTCCGCGATCACTTGATTTAGCGAAGCGCCGTCCGACGAACTGGTCGCTGAGATTGCTTCTGAAGAGTGATCGAAGTGCGCGACAACGACGTTACGCATCGCGAAGATTCCGGCTCGGGATCACGATGATCTTTTCGGCACTTCTGGCAGTGGTTCTCCGGCGAGCCGGTTTTCCACCAGATCCGACAGGAATTCAGTGAACGGCCGGATGTCTTCGCCGACACTCGAGCTTTCAAGGGCTGCCATATAGGCGTCGCGCTTCGCGACCGGCACCACTATCCAGGGATATCCGCCCGCCGCCATCATCACGTTCATCAGGAATCGTCCCATACGCCCGTTGCCGTCCATGTAGGGGTGAACGTAGACGAATACAAAATGCCCTAGGACCACCCGAACTGCGGGATTGGTTTCACTACGGAGAAGCTCGAAGAAAGCGGTCATTGCATCAGGCACCACATCCCGGTTCGGAGGAACGTGCATGGATTTCCTGATGTGCACCTGGTCATGCCGATAGCCAGCCAAGTCAGCCGGCCTGAGCAGACCCGCAGTCACGCTCGGCGCGAACAGTTCGCGGTACCACGCGCGGTGGTCTTTTCGCGCGACCTCTCCTGGATTTTGCCCTCCCAGAACTTTGACGATGCTTTGTTCGACAGTCTCAAAAGCTAAAAAATATCCGCGCGCGGCCATCGCGTCGCGCTGGTCGCGATCTCGTTCGTTCAACTCGGGATTCCATGCGCCGCGGCGCACACGCTCTATGAGATCCACCGAGACGCGATATCCCTCGATCGAGAGCGAATGGTACGCGTCAGACGCATAGGCTTCGTCGACGCGCTTCATGTACGCTTCGGTGTTCTTCGGAAGCCCCGGTGCTTTCGGGAATCGCTCGATGATGGGCTCGCGCATTTTCTGCCACAAAAGCCTGACGCGACCCACATAAGGCGATGGCTCACGAGGCACAAGCGCGAGAGCGGGGCGATCCTCAAACGGGTCGCTCTCACGGACGTCGTAACCTGCTGTCGACATCGTGTTGACGATTTCGTTCGCCGTGTCGTCTTGGCCGTTGTTGCGAAACGCCCCCGCCAGCCGACCCG
>DASPGQ010000690.1 GCA_035620555.1 Vicinamibacteria bacterium | reverse complement strand
CCATCTGGATCGCGGCCCCGATCCACCGGTACATTGCGGCCGTCAACGACATCGAGAGCTTCGAGCGGGGCAAGGGCTTCAACGTCACGAAGCGCCTCAGCTCGCCCCCGAGACTGGAGGACTTCGCTCAGATGCGACTGTCGAAAGAAGAGCTCGACGACCTCCGGGACTGCAAGCTCGGAGATTGCGCGCTGAAGCTGAGCGAAGAAGGCCTCGCGAGGATTCGCGCCGACGTGGACTGGGAGAGCGAGAACGCTCTCGAGGCGGCGGAGTCGGTCGTGCGAGAGCTCGCCTACGAGTACGTGACGGGATACCTCGAGGGAGGCAACCATCGGCTCGCGGTCTATCGGGACAAGTCCCGCCCCACGTTCGTGGCGGAGGAGTTCCGGTCCATGATCGGGCAGATGCCGGAGCTCACGGCCTTTCTTCCCGACGTCCGCCGTTACCTCCTCGAGTACCCCAGCGCCACGCTGCCGGATTCGACGTCGTTTCTGTACTGGCAGGAGACGGAGTTCGGGCTGAAGCCCACCATTCGCATCAGCCATCTGGTGATCCAGGAGGTATCGGACGGTGCGCTGGTCGCGTCGAAGATGCTCTACGCGAGCCATTACTTCTGGACGGCTGTCGAGCTGCGCGCGCTGATTCCCGATCCCTCGCGCGGTCGTGGGTTCTGGCTCGTCACGGTGAGCCGCAGTCGATCCGACGGGCTCAGCGGCTTCACCGGGACTTTCGTGCGTCGCCGAGTTCAAAACGAGGTACGGGACGGGATGCTCGGAGCGCTCCAAGCGACCAAGACCCGGCTCGAGCAGAGCGAGGCCGGCGGACGAGCCCAGGGGAAGTGACTCCGGCGTGTGAGGAGACTACCCCTGTCCGCCTCGAGCTCACCTGAGGCGAAGGCGCGCTTCCTTTCTCACCGCGAGCGCCGGTATCCCGCGAACACGGGCGAGCGCCTCGGGAACTACGGGGCCCGCGTTCCGGTGGGCTAGTTCAGCAGGTGACGTGAAGGATAGCGTTGGTCTTCTTGGGACTCCGCTTCAATTCCTCGATCGCTTCGGCGGTCGGCAGAACGACGACCTCGATGTGGCGTCGCTTTGCTTCAGCCCTGAGCCTCCATTACAGGTAAACCCTGCTGCGCACCGGTACCGACGATGAGCCGGCGGCATTTCCAGGGAATTCTCTCCGCCAGCGACAATGGAGTGTGCCCGTCGGCGCCGCGAAACTTCCTGGAGCGTTCGTTGGATCGGGAATCAAAGGACGATCGCCGGCGACAGGTTTGTTTGCGCCACGTGAATGGCGTCGGCCGCGGCGAACCGGCGCACACCGGCTCGCCCGTGATCTCCTTCTGCCAGCGACCGGCTCGAATGCTTGCCATTGGGCCATGCCGCCGTCATGCGCACCTCATCCCAGGAGCGTCGTCAGCCATGGAGCATCCTCCTGAAGTCGGCGCGCTCGTAGGACGCCGGGTCGGGGATCCGTCCGAAGCTCATGCATCCCCGCATCTCGTCGAGGGAGCTCCACTCGTTCACCTGCATCCATGCTTCGAGGTCGGTACGCAAGGTCCTCAGATGGCGCGGGCCGTTGCGCAGCAGCGCCGAGACCATTTGCGTGGCATGGGCCCCGGCCATCGTAGCCTTCACCACGTCGAGCGCGGTGTGGACGCCTCCCGTCACCGCGAGCGAAGCTTTCACCCGGCCGGCGAGAGCCGCGACTCCGCGAAGCCGCAGGCGGAGGTAAGACGAGTCGGAGAGAGGAAACCAGCGCCGCACCTCGAGCGCGAGGACGTCGATATCCACGTCGTGGAACGGGGTGAAGAGCACGAGCCCATCCGCTCCCGCTTCGTCGAGCCGGCGCGCGAAGTTCCCGAAGGCGGTGAAGAGCAGGGACAGCTTGACGGCGACGGGAATGCGAAGCCCCCGCTTCACCTCCGTCAAGATGTCGATCATCCGGCGCTCGACCTCGGCCCCGCTGGTGTCCGGATCGCTCGCCGCGTGGTAGAGGACGAGCTCCAGAGCGTCCGCTCCAGCCTGCTCGAGGAGACGCGCGTAGGAGGTCCAGCCGCCGGAGGTGGTGCCGTTGAGAGACGCGATCACCGGGATTGCCACGGCCTTCTTCACGCGCTGAAGATGCTCCACGTACTCGTCCGGTCCGAACGCCGAACGGGGATCGGGGGAATAGCTCGTGGCCTCGGCGAAGGACTCCTGGTGGCTCTCAGAAGCGAAGAACGCCGCCATCTGCTCGCCGGTGATCTCTTCCTCCCACAGCGAGCGCAGAACCAGGGCGGCCGCGCCCTCGTCCTCCAGCTTCCGGACCATGTCGAGATCGTCGGTGAGGGGTCCGGAACCCACGATCAGCGGATGCGGCAGCCGGATGCCGAGATAGCTCGTGGTGAGATTCATGGACCTTTCTCCTTGGTCTCCCTGGCTTCACCGACTGGCACGGTGATTCCCGCGAGCTGCTGGTACACCGCGTAGCGGCGCTGCGCCGCGGCCTGGGACTCCTCGAGGAAGCGCTTGTAGCGCTCGGGGTCGACGCGCTCGACCATGCGGAAGCGCGATTCGTTTCTCATGTAGTCGGCGACCTTCGCCTTCGGTGGTCCGTAGTCGAGGTGGAGGGGTGGCTCGCCCTGGGCGATGCGCCGCGGGTCGAAGCGGTAGAGCGGCCAGACGCCCGAGTCCACGGCCAGCTTCTGCTGCGCCATACCCTGGGCCAAGTCGTAGCCGTGCGCGATGCAGTGGCTGTAAGCGATGATGAGCGACGGCCCCGGGTACGCCTCGGCCTCGAGGAACGCCTGAGCCGTCTGAGCCATCTTCGCGCCGAGCGCGACCTGCGCGACGTAAACGTGTCCGTACATGTCGGCGAGGAGGCCCAGGTCCTTCTTTCCGACCGGCTTTCCCGCGGCGGCGAACTTGGCCGCGGCTCCGAGGGGGGTCGCCTTCGACTGCTGCCCGCCGGTGTTCGAGTAGACCTCGGTGTCCATGACGAGCGCGTTCACGTCGCGCCGGTTCGCGAGCACGTGATCGAGCCCTCCATAGCCGATGTCGTAGGCCCAGCCGTCACCGCCCACGAGCCAGACGCTCTTCTTGACGAGATAGTCGGCGAGCGTCTTGAGCCGCCGCGCCTCGGGAAGGTCGATCGATCCGAGCTTCCTCTTGAGCGTCTCCACCCGCTTCCGCTGCGATGCGATTCCCGCTTCGCTTCCCTGGTCGGCCTCGAGAAGCTCCTTCGCGAGGACCTCCCCGACCTGCGTCGACAGCCGCTCGACGAGGGCCCGCGCCGCGGCGATGTGTGCGTCGAGAGCGAGACGGAACCCGAATCCGAACTCCGCGTTGTCCTCGAAGAGCGAGTTCGACCAGGCCGGGCCTCTCCCGTCGCGGTTCGTGGTATAGGGGGTCGTCGGGAGGTTCCCGCCATAGATCGATGAGCAGCCGGTGGCGTTCGCGATGAGCAGGCGATCGCCGAAGAGCTGGGTGAGGAGCTTGAGATAGGGCGTCTCGCCGCATCCGGCGCAGGCACCCGAGTACTCCAAGAGCGGCTCGAGGAACTGCGAGCCCTTGTGGTCGAGCCGTGCTAACGAGGTCCGCGGCATCTCCGGAATCCCGAGGAAGAAGTCGTAGTTCGCGCGCTCGGCCTCTCGAAGCGGTGCCTGGGGTGACATGTTGATCGCTTTGTGCTTGGGGTTCGTCCGGTCCTTGGCGGGGCAGACGTTGACGCAGAGGCTGCAGCCGGTGCAGTCCTCCGGCGCCACCTGGATCGTGAACGCCTTGCCTTTGTACTCCGGGCCCTTGTACGCGGTCGATTGGAAGGCGGGAGGCGCTCCCCCGAGAGCGGTCTCGTCATAGGCCTTCGCGCGGATGGCGGCGTGGGGGCAGACGAGCGCGCACTGGTTGCACTGGATGCAGACCTTCGGATCCCACACCGGGATCTCGAGGGCGAGGTTGCGCTTCTCCCATTTCGCCGTGGCCACGGGCCAGGTGCCGTCGACGGGAAAAGCGCTCACCGGAAGCAGGTCTCCCTTTCCCGCCAGCATCACCGCCGTTACCTTCTGGACGAAGTCGGGGGCGCGCTCGGAGACGAGGGGCGGTCTCGTGCGGGTCGCGCTCGGCTCCTCCGGCACGGGTATCTCGTGGAGGTGAGCGAGCGCCAGGTCCACCACTTCGCAGTTCCGCCGCACGACCTCGGGGCCGCGCTTTCCGTACGTCTTCTCGATCGACTTCTTGATGTGGGCGATCGCCTCCTCGCGGGGCAGGATGCCGGAGATTCCGAAGAAGCAGGTCTGCATGATGGTGTTGATGCGCCCGCCCATTCCCACCTGC
>DASPGQ010000689.1 GCA_035620555.1 Vicinamibacteria bacterium | reverse complement strand
GTAGGCCCCGGAGCTCAACTGAAAGGCTTCGCTCCCGTCTTCGACTCGGATCCCCCTTAGAATCGAATCACACCCGGTGACGTAGGCGAGACCGTCGGAGACGCCGGGTGTGCTGTGGAGCGGTCCCTGGCTCTGAAACTTCCATCGCAGCTCGCCCGTCTTTCGATCCAGGGCGTAGAGACGCTCGTCGTAGGACGCGACGAGAACGAGGTCGTCGATGACCGCCGGTGACGATTTGATCTCGCTCTCCGTCTCGAAGGTCCACCGAGTGGTGCCGTCCGAAACATCGAAGGCGTGGGCGACTCCGAGGAGGTCACCCACATAAACGATTCCTTCGGCGACCGTCGGCGAGGACTCACCGAATCGATCCATCTCCTCGCCGAAGTCGCGTTTCCAGACGACCGAGCCATCGTCGAGCCGTAGCGCCGCGACCAGACCCGGCAGCGCGGTCATATAGACGATTTCATCGGCGATGGCGGCCGACGAGTCGATGGAGAATCCGGCTTCGAAGCTCCAGAGAAGCTCCAGCTCATCGGGAATCTCGGCGTTCGAGATACCGGTGCGAAGCAGGGTCCCCCGGAACTGGCTCCATTCATCAGGCGCCGCTGCGGCTTGCAGGAGCGAGACGAGGATCAGGAGGCCCAACGATAGATCTCCCGGGCCGCCTCCTCGTCGAAGGGTCGAGGATTGAAACGGCCCGTCCATTGCTCGGCCGCGTCCTTCGCCAGATCGGCGATGGCGTCATCGCCGACGCCGACCTGGCCGAGGCGTGTGGGCAGACCCGCCACTGAGGCCAGCTCCTCGAGGAGCGACGCGAGGGCGTCGCCGCTTCCCTTGCGGCCCGCCACCGCCATGAGCTCGCCGTAACGAGCGTCGACGAAATCTCTGTTGAAGCGGACCACGCTCGGGAGACAGACGGCAATGGCGCGGCCGTGGACCGCCCCATAATGCTGCGTCAGCGGGTTGGCGCAGGCATGTGTCGCCCCGAGCATCGAGTTCTCGATCGCCACTCCGGCGTAATGCGCCCCGAGCTGCATCGCCGCCCGCGCCTCGATGTCGTCCGGATGGGACAACACCCTCGTGTAGTGCCGCGACAACAAGCGAAACGCCTCGCGCGAGAACATGTCGGAAAGCGGGTTTCGTCTCGTGGTGACGTAAGTCTCGACCGCGTGGGAAAGCGCATCGTAGCCGGCTGTCGCCGTTACATCCGGCGGCTGGGTCACGGTGAGCTCGGGGTCGAGGAGAGCCACCCGAAAAGCCGCCGTGGGCACGCCGCAGGCCATCTTGACGTGGGTGATGGCGTCGGAGATCAGCGCGTAGGATTGTCCCTCGCTTCCCGTACCCGCGGTCGTGGGGATTCCGATCATCGGGAGAAGAGGATTCTTCGCTATCCCATAGCCGCGGTAGTCAGACATCCGACCACCGTTGGTTACGAGGAAGCTGATGGCTTTCGCACAGTCCATCGAGCTTCCACCGCCGAAACCGATGAGCGAGTCCACCTTCTCGCGAGCCGCGACGACGCGGCCCCGCTCCACCATTTCGGTGTCCGGATTCTCGTGGAAGTCGGTGAAGGTGACGATCGAGATGCCCGCATTGCGGAGCGACTCGAGAGCACGTCCCGCATGAGGCGTTGCCATGACCCCGGGGTCGGCGACGAAGAGAGCTCGCTGAAACCCCAATTCCCGGGCGATGTCGCCGAGACGCGCGATATACCCCGGTCCGAAAACGAGCCGGGGCTGGGTCCTGTACTCGAACGCGGAGAGCATCTCGAATGGGTTATTCGTCTCGAGCGAGAGCGAATAGCTGGTTCCGGGTTGCGACGTAGAGAACGCCGTTGGCGGGAACCGCCGAGCTGTATACCGAGCTTCCCATGTTCATCTCCGCGACCACGGCTTCCTCTTTGCCCGGCTTCAGTACCACGACATCTCCGTCTTCGTCTCCGAGGTAGACCTTGCCGTCGACAACGAGCGGCGACGCCCAGACGGCCGCGAAGGTATCGTGCACCCAATAGGGCTCTCCCGTTTCCACGTCGAGGGCGTGGAAGAAGCCGCTGAAATCGGGCAGATAGATGATGCCGTCGTGGATCGCCGCCGTCGAGATCGACCGCCGGATCTTGTCGTAATGCCAGACGAGGCCGCTCCCGGTAATGTCTCCTCGTTTGGTGGCATCGATGGCGTAGAGATGCCCGACACCCTCACCGTGCTCGGGATCCTGCCCGTTGGCGATGTAGACCTTGTTCTCGTAGAGGACGGGCGTGCTGATGACGTTGTTGCGATTCTTCGGCCAGACCGAGTCCTTCGGGTTGGTGTCGAACTCCCAGAGCTTCTCGCCGGTCTCGGCGACGTAGCCGCGGACCCATCCGTCGCCCTGGCCCATGACCACCTGCACCACACCGCCCATCTCGCCGACGGCGGCAGCCGACCATTGGCCATGGAGAATTCTGTCACCGACGGAGTTGTCTTCCCATACGAGCTTGCCCGTGCGTTTGTCGAGCGCGATGATGCCGGGGCACATCGGCGATGGAATATTGACGTGGCTTTCGTCCTGCCCGTTGGACGTGCTCACGAAGATGAGATTCCCATAGGAGACCGGTGAGGAATTGGACATGTTATGGGGGAACGAGCCGAGCTCCTCCATCATGTCGAACTTCCAGATGATGTCGCCGTCGTGAGGGCTCTTGTATTGTTCGTCCTGGAAAGGCCCGTCGTTCTCGCCGTCGAGAAAGCCTTCCACGTCGAGAGCCAATACCTCTCCACGGTTGGTGACGTAGTAGAGGACGTTGCCTTCCACGAGCGGAGAGGAACAAACGCCCTGATAGGGCCAATCGTTGACCCGGCCCGCGGGATGCTTGTCGGTCACCATCTGCCACAAGAACTTGCCATCGGCTTCGTTGAAAGCGAGAAGCACTCCTTTATCGCCCGGTATCTCCTTGTCGTAGAGGGCCTCGTTGTTCGACCCCACGAATATCTTGCCCCCCGCCACCACCGGGTTCCCGTAAGTCTGAGAACCGAGGCCCGCCACCCACTTCACATTCGTTCCACTCTCGACGTCCCAGCTCTCGGGAAGGCCGGTCATCGAGGAGACCATGTTGCGAATCGCGGTCCCGCCCCACATGGGCCAGTCACCGGGCTTTGCGTTTTGGGCCGCGGCGGGTATCGCGCTCAGCACTATCAGTGGAAGAAACCTCTTCATCTTTCCGCCTTTCATGGGTTAGCTCGCACTTGGAGATTGTCTAAGAACACTTCGTAGGGCTGAGCCTCGGCGAAAATGCCCGGACTCCCCTCGAGATTCGGCGTCTCGTCCTCGCGGGTCAGCTGCCACTCGGCCGGCTCGGGCTCGCCACGCGCCCAGACCTTCCCCCGGGCAACCACTCGCCCTTCCGGAGAAGTCGCAACCTCGAGCTTCATCCGATACCAGGTGTCGCCTTCCCAGGAGAAGGGCATCTTGGCCGTCCGTTCGGTCTCGGGCTGCCAGGACTGCAACTCGAGCCGCTGGTGGTTTCCGAGCAGCGTGAGCTGGTATCGCTGGGCGATGACGCCGACGTTACCCATCTGACGCCGCTCCTTGTGAGCCTTGACGTCCGCTTCGACGATGTAGCTCGACCAGCTCGACGGACCCATGTACACCCGGGCACGGCGCAGGAACGGATTGTCCGACTTCTTGGCGAGGATCTTCCCCCCATCTTCATCACGGATCTCGAACTTGCCCGTGGCGTTGATCCAGGCGGGAGGGATGGCTCCAGGAGACTCGAAGTCCAGGGACCAGGGGAGCGGAGGAATCACACGAACGCGCGCCGCGCCCGAAAGCGCACCCTCCGTGGCATTCACCTTGCCGGCCCGGAAACTGGAATCCGACGAGGCGGTGAACCGCCCGTCGGCGATGCTCCCCTCGAGTCCGTCCAGAGTCCACTCGGGCTCCGCCTCGCGGACGAAACGACCGGCGGCGTCGAAGAGCCGCGCCTGCAGCTCGACACTCTCACCCGGGGCGAGAACGAGCTCCGTCGGGACGACCTGCACGAATGTCGCTTCGCCGGGGGTAGAGGAGACCGAAGGCGGCGCCGCCGGTGGCGACTCTTTGCGCTCCTTGGGCCCGATCGCATAGAGCGCATTGGCCGAAGCGAGATACACCCGTCCGTCGGATACCGCAACCGATGCATAGATCTCCTCGAACTCCGAACCCGATGGAAGCTCGTCGCGGTCGAGGAACTCGCCCCGTTCCTGGCCCGGCTGAATGATGTAAAAGGTGCCGTTGACGGTACCGACGTAGAGCTTTCCGTCGGCGAGCACGGGGGAAGCGCGCTGTATCGTGCCGAGATTGAGCTGCCACAGCTCGCGGCCGCTCGAAAAGTCGAAGGCCGCGAGGTTGGCGCTATTGTCGACGAGGTAGAACCGGTTGCCGTCCAGAACCGGCGAGGAGAAGCCCCCGAGGAATCCTTCGACGGCCCACTTGGTTTTGTCGATGGGGATCTCCCCTCGCGACGTTGCGTCGATCGCAGCGACGAGGCCCATCTCGCTCGTGTTCAGGTTCTCCTCGCCCTGGCTCACGATCGCGACGCCGTCTTTTACGACAACGCCGGTGTTGATGCCGCGCTTGCTGTACTCGAACCTCCATACGGGCTCGCCCGTCTGGGGTTTCAGAGCATGCATCGCGCCGTCTCCGCCTCCGGTGATCAGCACGCGGACTCCATCGACTTCGGTGATGTACGGCGGCGCGTAGGTGGTGTCGTAGGGCTGGCCACCGGGTGAGCTGACCCAATAGGTCTCACCCGTTGCTTTGTGAAAGGCGAAGAAACGCTGCCCTCCCCGCGCCTGCTCGCCCCAGCCAGAGCTGAGGCCGCTCACGATCACCAGCTCGCCGTCGATGATGGGCGATGCCGTGCGCCCGCCATGCGTGGTAATGAGTCCGAAATCCTCGACGAGCGAGCGCTCCCAGAGCGGCTGGCCATCGGCCGAGAAGCCCGCGAGCGTACCCCCAACCGTGTACACGAAAACGCTTCCGCTTTCGGGGTCGACGACGGGAGACGCCCAGCCGACGCGATGCGGAGGCACGTCGCTGAGATAGAGGTTGATCCGTCGCTCCCACAGGAGCTCTCCGGTATCGACGTCGAGGCAGAGGATGCGCTCTTGAAGCTCCGCACCTTCACCGGCGCTATTTTGCAGATAGAGATGATCGCCAAAGATGACGGGTGTCGATCGGCCACCGTAAGGGGCTCTCCACGCAAGGTTGTCACCGTCGGGCGACCAGCTCGATGGAAGTCCGGTCTCGAATGAGCGACCGTCGCGGAGCGGCCCGCGCCAGTCCGTCCAGTCCTCCGCACCGAAACCGAGCGCCGAAATGGCGAAAAGAAATGGAAGAAAGGTTGACGCTCGCATTCCGCGTATTATCGTTTGGCGTAGAGGCGGGGTCAAAATTTCTGCGTGAAGCCCGAAGCCGGTGAAGAAGCGCTCCGCTCGTTGTAAGATGACGGTCATGTTGCTCTTATTCACTCTCGCCGCGGTCGGCCTCGTTTTTGGCCCCGGATGGGACCGCTTTCGAGGTCCGAACGGAACCGGAGTCGTTTCCGAGGGAAAGACTCTTCCCCTCGAGTTCGGTCCCGAGCGCAACGTCCGGTGGAAGACGGAGCTACCACCCGGTCATTCTTCTCCCATTCTTGCCTCAGACCGGATCTTTCTGACGGCGTTCGAAGACGAGCGCCTGCTGACTTTCGGCATCGATCGGGAGACTGGGAGGGTGCTTTGGAAGCGCGCCGCGCCTCGGGCGCAGACGACGGAGGTCGACCCGAGGAACAACGCCGCCTCGCCCAGCCCCGCGGTCGACGACGAGAGCGTCTACGTGTTCTTCCCCGACTTCGGCGTGCTCGCGTACGATTTCAATGGAAACGAGCGATGGAAACATCCGCTCGGCCCGTTTCGCAACGTGTACGGGATGGGCGCCTCGCCGATCGTGGTCGAAGACAAGCTCGTTCTCGTGTGCGACCAGAACGTGCATTCGTTCATTCTCGCCCTCGACAAGGGCACCGGCGAGGTTGCCTGGAGAGTCGACCGGCCCGAGGCGAGAAGCGGCCATTCGACCCCGGTGGTGCATCAGGGCAGAGAGGGGATCGAGATACTCGTCCCCGGATCGTTTCTCCTGACGTCCTACGCGGCCGCGACGGGAGAGAAGCTCTGGTGGGTGAGCGGTCTCTCCTTCGAGATGAAGTCGACCCCCGTCCTTCACGGCGATATGGTCTACGTCAACGGCTACGGCGCTCCGGAGAATCAGCCGGGAAACGAGATCGCAGCGCCCACTTACCAGCAAGCGCTCGACGAGTGGGACGGCAACGACGACGGGCTTCTCGCGGGCGATGAGCTCGAGGGCCACGCCAAGTCTTGGTTCGGATTTACCGACCTGGACGGGGACGCGCATCTGAATCGCGAGGAATGGCAATACTACGAAGCCTCGCTCGCATCGAGGAATGGAATCCTGGCCATTCGTGTCGGAGGCGAGGGCGACATGACCGACAAGAGCGTCCTCTGGCAATACCACAAGCGCGTTCCTCAGCTCCCGTCGCCGCTGCTCTACCGGGACGTCCTCTACATGGTGAACGACGGCGGGGTCGTGACGTCGCTCGATCCTCAGACCGGCGAGGCGATCGATCAGGGCCGGCTGAAAGGAGCGGTCGACAACTATTTCGCCTCCCCGGTTGCCGCGGATGGGAAGATTTACTTCGCCAGCGAGCTCGGCAAAATCGCAGTCGTCAAGCCCGGGG
>DASPGQ010000688.1 GCA_035620555.1 Vicinamibacteria bacterium | reverse complement strand
TATGGCGGCACTGACATCCTCCTGGTGCAGCTGCCGCAGTGCGAGGGCCTCTGGGAACGGCTCGTAACCCGAGCCAATCAGGTCAGACGCGCGATGCGAGAGTTACTGGAGGATGCGAGACGCGAGCGCATCCTTCCCGGGGTGATCCGCGATCTTCGTCGCAAGTACCGTCTGGAGTGGTCCGGCTGGGAGCGGTGAACGCCGAGCCCGATTCCGCCGAGAACGGCGAGCGCGGATAGGAGGAGCTGCGGAGAAGCGGTACGTCAGAGCCTTCCACACGGTCCAGAGCGTGAAAAGGGAATCGTTGACAGAAGCGACAAGCCCGTGCGATCCTCCCGATTCCTGCCGTGAGAGCTTCGCTTCTTTCACTGAGCCGTGAGCTACGTTTTCTCACGCTCGAGAAGATGAATCGAGCTCCAAACGGGGGCTCATGGAAGTAATGCACGGGCGTCCTTCTCGTCGCATCCTCGAGCGGGCCGGCCGGCGCCGCACTCCGCTTCCGTTGATCCTTGCATTGGCGGCGCTCGCCGCGCTGTTTCTTGGGTCGCAGAAGCCCCAACCCTGCGATGACGCTTACATAACGTTCCGCCACGTACGCCATTTGGTGACCGATCACCAACCCATCTGGAATCTCGGAGGGCCGCCCGTCCTCGGCTCGACGTCTCCGGCGTGGATCGTCCTTCTGGGTATCGTCAGCTCGGTCGTTGGATTGGAGTCGTTGCCCTGGACGGCGTTGCTACTGAACTCGGTGTTGCTCGCGGGCATCGTCGTCTTGGCCTACTTGGTTGTGGCAGATCTGACCGAGCGGAGCCTGCCGGCCGTTCTGGCCGCCGTTCTCGTGGGGATCAACTCGGTCAATGTGTTTGTTTTCTCTCAGGGCTTCGAGTCGGCTCTTCTCACGCTGATGCTGCTCGGCGGCGTTTACGCGGTGCGCATCCGGCGTGACGTTTCAGCGGTTGCTGCCGCTTCGCTCGCTCCCCTCATTCGACCGGAGGGTCTCCTGCTCACCCCCTTGGTGTGGGGAACGATTGTCGTTTCGCGGCGTGCTCGAGTGAAGCTGGTCGCCGTCTATGCCGTCGCACCGATCGTCTGGGTCTGTTTCGCGAACTGGCAGTACGGCTCAGCAGTGCCGCATCCAATCCTGGCGAAGAGGTATTTTCCGGCCATCTACTATCCCTATGACGCACACCAGGTGGATCTGGAAGGACGGCTGAGCAAGGTTCCACTCCATGCCGTGGACCTGTGGAACCACGATGCCAGCTCGTATTTGTTCAACGGATACCGCTTCGCCAGACATAGCCGCTGGATTCGCGTCTCGCCGTTGCGGTGGTCGCTTCTGGGAGCGGCGATCTTTCCGATTCTATTGGTCAAGAAAGATGAACGGCTCGTCTACTTTCTCTACGCTCCGTGTTTTCTATTGCTGTATGGATGGGTCGGGAGGACGGAGGTCTGGTACTTCCCCTCGTTTGTCACCTTCGGCATCATTACCTTGTACGGAGGTTGTTTCCTCACGCTTCACCGTCTCGGGAGGTTGGCCCAGCAGCGCTGGCACCTCGGGCGGCCGCCGCTCCGAGGCTTTCTTGCGCCGGCCTGGGCGTGCCTCCTTTTCGCTTCCTTCCTCACTTCAAACAGCTATCGTTGGAATCGGGAAGGAGAGCCCCGGAAGGGTCTCTTATATGCCCGGGATCCGCGTGGGCCCAGCTGGGAGCGATTCGAGTACGAGCGGTACGATGCCTATCGCCGGGCGGCTCTGTTTCTCAATAGCCGAGGCGCTGGTGCGCCTGTTCTCATCAGCGAAGTCGGATTCTTCGGCTTCTTCTACCAAGGCAATGTCATCGACGGGGTGGGCCTCTGTTCTCCAGAAGCACTCGCCTTCTACCCTCCTCCGCCTTCCGACGTGTGGAACTCGGATGGCAGTCGCACCACCGAATCGAACAACCTGGTTCCCACCCGGATGGTCTTCACTTTGTGGCCGCCCTACGTCGTGAATGCGGAACGGTATATCCGCAATCTTCTTCAACCCGGTTCACCATTTCTCGATCGGTACCGGCGCGTGGGGACGAGCGGCGTTGCCTGGGGAAGTCCGGTGGGCATCTTCCGGCTTTCCCGATAGCGAGCTCTGCTCGGTCTCGGGCGGGCTTATCTTCCGCGCCTGTGAGTGTCAAGCCAGCACTCTCTCGACCGTCCAATAGAGACCTATCGCCGCTACCGCGAGTGACAGCGGGACCGTCACCCGCGACCGGTACCAGGGTTTGCTGCGAAACGACCCCACGATTACGAACGCGGCCCCGAGCACGATGAGTTGTCCAGCCTCCACGCCCGCGTTGAAGCCCAAGAGTCCAACCAGGAAATCGCGCCGAGGAAGACCCAGTTCCCCGAGAACCCCGGCAAACCCCATCCCGTGGAGCAGGCCGAAACCAAAAACGACGAGAGGCCGCCAGACGGTGAGCTTCGGGGTCAGAACGTTCTCGACGGCAACGTAGGCTATGGAGAGCGCGATCAGTGGCTCGACGACCGAAGGTGTCAGCCGGACCACGCCATAACTCGAGAGCGCAAGAGTCAGCGTATGGGCCAGTGTGAACGCACTTACCTGAAAGAGCAACGGGCCCGGCCGAGCGCTCAGAAGAAAGAGCCCAAGGACGAACAGAATGTGATCGAGTCCGCCGGGCACGATGTGCGACAGGCCCAGATGGAAGTAACGCAAGGCGACTGCGATCGGGTCTGGTGCTGGCGCGCGACCCTCCACGGGGATCGGATCGCTCTCGGCGCCCCGGTCCAAGACGATGTGAGTGACGTTGCTTCCTCGCTCGTCGAGCACGGTGAGATACACCGGTGGAAACAGACGATCCACCGTGAGCGTCATCGTCGAGACGCCGCGGGGGACGGAGCCCGAGAAACGAGCCGTGAGACCGAGCAGTGTCGGCACGGGAGCATCCACGGTGTTTCCGTACTCCGGAAGCGTCAGCTCCGGATCGTCGCGCACGCCGTCGAAGCGCACCACCACATGCTCGAGCATGAAGTCCTGGGCTTTCTCCACGCGTCGCTCGAGCTCATCCGGCTCGAGTGCGTTCAGCAGCCGAAAGACCTCTCGGGAGTCCGCGCCGGGTGGGACGCCTAGAGCAACTGCGTCGAGGTCACAGGTGAGATCCGCCTGATAATTGCCGGCCGCATCGAGCACGACGACCGTGTAAGTGAA
>DASPGQ010000687.1 GCA_035620555.1 Vicinamibacteria bacterium | reverse complement strand
TCCTTCGGGTCACGATGCGCGTCGAGGATCTTGTGAGAGGGGGAAACCTGGAGACCCACGAAGTCGAAGGGATCGGCGACTCCAGTCTTTTTTCGATGGTCGAGAAGCTGACCCATCTGGTGAAGGTCGACTTGGGACTCTCCGCCCGAGCCGACACGCGACTCGATCGACACTTGCGGGACGTGACCACGTCCTCGGTCGAGGCTTACCGACTCTATGCCGAAGGCATGCAGCTGCGCTTCCAAACGTTCCGTTTCGAGGACGCGATCCTGTTTCTGGAAAAAGCGGTCGCGATCGACTCGGGCTTCGCCCTCGCTCTCGCCCAACTGGGGATATGGCACGGGAATCTGAGTCGGCCGAAAGAAATGGAAGCCTATCTCGCGGAGGCCGTTCAGCATCTGGATCGCGTCACCACGCGAGAGCGCTATTACATCGAAGCCTGCTACTATTCCACGCGCGAAATCACGATCGCGAAGGAGATCGAAGCCTACAGAAGACTCCTCGAGCTCTATCCCGAAGACATCGCGCGCCACAACCTGGCGAATTGCTATGCATATCTGGAGCGGTTTCCCGAGGCGATCGAGGAGCTCGAGGAGGTGCGGCGCCGGGGGCTGGTCGTCCACAACTACGAGCTAGCGCACGCGTACGCCTCTCTCGGGCAGATCGATCGAGGCCTTCAGGCGCTCGAGGACGCGCTTTCGTTCCATGCGAACCGCTGGGAGATCCACCGGAACATCGGCCTTCTTCACACCTGGGCGGGACGATACGAGGAAGCGGTCCAGGCTTTCGACAGAGCCGATGTGCTCTCCCCGGGAGAAGAGCACATCGCCTACGGTCGCTGGGAGATCGCGGCGCTCCGCGGTGAGTGGGAGGACGCCGGCGCCTACGCCGGCGAGATGACGCTCTCGGCCGAGCCCTACTGGACCTGGCGCGGGTTTCGAAGCCAGGCCTGGAACCATCTCTATCGCGGACGATCGGCCGATGCTCTCGACTCTCTGGAACGCGCCGCGTTGGCCTATGGCGATGATGGACCGTTCAGCGGTTTCGCCCGAAGCCTCAAATCGCACGTCCTGGTGGAGACAGCCCAGCTGGAAAAAGCCATTGAGGAAGCGCGAAGAGCTCAGGAGCTTGGGGAGGGGCACGTGCCCGAGTGGCAGGGTCTCTTCTTCGAAGGGCTCGCCCAGGCCCGGCTGGGGCGTTTCGAGGACGCGCGGAAGACGGCGCAGAAGCTGCGGCGACGCACGGAGCCCATTCCGGGAAATCGCGAGAAGAGGCGATGGCACCATCTCTCGGGCGAGATCGCGCTCGCCGCGGGCGAGCACGAGCAAGCGATCGGAGAGCTCGAGAAGGCTCGGTCTCTTCTTCCTCCGCGCGGGCTTCACTGGCCGCGGGGCCGTCTCAACGACCACGTTCCCGTCTGGTACTCCCTCGCGTCCGCTTATGTCGCCGCAGGCGACGAGGAGGAGGCACTGCACTTCTTCAGCCGCATTGCCGAGAGCGGCTACGAGCACCTCTACTGGCCCATCCCCTACGTTCGCAGCCTCTCCTTTCTCGCGTCGATCCACGAGAATCGGGGAGAGCTGGAGAAGGCCCGGAAGCTCCGCGAGCGCTTCGCGAACTACTGGGGAGGATTCACGGACATGACGAGCCTCCCCCTACCGGAGCGGAGCACCGCAACGCAGTAGGGTCCATCCTCTAACGGCAAGGCTGCCGTCTTGCCTATTTGCGGCTTGGTGAGAGTGAGCGAACCCACGATTTCGCCTACTGTGTTCTCGGGAATGTCCGGACAAAGCGCCTGAGGTCTTGGGTCTGGATGGTCGGCGCAGATTCGAAGCTCTCCGTCGACCTCGGTGGGGTGCGCGTTCTTGAACACGCTCACGACCACTTTGGTGACTTTGCCCTCGATCTCCTCGATCTTGAACACCCACTCTCCAGCATTGCCCGGTACGCAGGCAGCGCGCGCATCCGGACCTTTGCTCATCGGCACCTCGATCGCCGCTTGAGCGTAGACCGCTCGACCGGCAACGAAGTTCATAGAGAGAATCCCGAGCCAACCGAGCCAATGCTTCGTCATCGTTAGCCTCCTTGTTGGGGTCAGGCTACCGGGTGCGGCGCCTCGAATCTTGAGGAGACGATGAAAGAACGATGAAAAGTTTGCCTCAGAGTTCAATCGAGGTCGTGGCGCAGTCCCCCAAGGGGTGGAAGATGGTGAGGAGAGCACCTGCTGGTTAGTTTTGCGGCGAAACCGGAGAACTCTAACCTTATGACGGTGGCTTTCTTCGCCGGACGGCCCATTGCAAAGTTGCCGGCCGTAAGCGGCCCGAGCCGTGGCGGCCGACCCGCCTCCGCTGGAAGCTTCGGCGGGTCCGAGCCTTAGCGCGAAGACGAATCGTTCACGGGTGCCGCCATGGCATTGAGCATGAATGCCTCCACTTAATCTCCAGAATCAGGCCTCCTTGATTCCAGTGGGTCGCCAGGTAGAGTATTTGGTAAGAGTAAGAATGAGAATTACATCCAAAGGTCAGGTGACGATCCCTCAGGAGATCCGAGAGAAGCTCGGGCTCGTTCCCGATACCGAGGTCGAGTTCGAAGTGTCGGGGAACGTGGTGCGTCTGCGGAAGGCGAAAAAGGGAGCCCGTCGAGGGAGGAGGCTCTTGGCCCGCATGCGTGGTAAGGGATCCGTCCGCATGAGTACCGACGAGATTCTGGCTCTCACGCGAGAATAGTCGTTGAGCTCGATCCTCGTCGACAGCAACGTCATCCTCGACGTATTTACCGAGGACCCACACCTGGTATCGCCGGTCCGCAGACCCCTATCTTGGTATATTCTATTCGAGTCGTCACTATGGCCAGCACAAGTGTCCATCTGCCGGACGAGCTCGTCGAGCGACTCGACAAAATCGCGCGGGAGTCGGGCCGAAGCCGAAACCGAGTCATTGTCGAAGCCTGCGAAGCCTATCTCGCGGAGGCTCGCGAGCAGTGGCCGGAGGACTTTTATTCGAGCGATCGACTCCCACCCTCCGATGAGAAAGCGCTTCGAGATTCGCTCGCGAAATGGCTGGAGTCGATCCAATCGAGTCGTCGAAACCGCGGTGTGGCACCGTTTTGATGCTGGTTTTGGATACGAGTGCTGTTTCGACGGTGATGCACCGCGTGTCGACGCTCGAGTCGCAACGCACAACGCGGGGCACTTTCGTGAGCTCAACGGAGTCGAGGTCGACGACTAGGGACCGCCATCGGGTCAGAAGATAGGAAGATAGGAAATTTCACCTATCGAGGAGTAGAGCTGCGTCAATTTGCTCCGTCGGTCCTCCTTTCTCCGTGCTTCGTATCGAAGAGCCACTCCACCGCGGCTCTTCCGCAACGGACCCCCGTCGCCGCGGCTTTTCCGAACGCCGTTCCGTAGAGCGCGTTCCCCGCGAGGTACAGCCCGGGCAGTCCCGAGAGCGCCTCCTCGATGCGCCGGATGCTCTCGAGGTGTCCGAGCTCGTACTGGGGGATGGCTCGCTCCCAGAGTTTCGCGCGTGAAAAAAAGGGCTCGGCGTCGAGGCCGAGAAGCACTGCCATCTCCCGCTTCGCCGTCTCCATGAGCTCGTCGGGGCCGCGGGAGGCGATCTCGGGGTCGAAGCTTCCTCCGAACAACACACGGATGAGCAGGTGCTCCTCCGCGTTTCTCTTGTCGAATAGATAGCCGTCCCAGGTCGCGCCGAGGGCGCGGTAGCCGGCCCCCCGAGGCAGGAGGACGCCGAAGCCTCGAGGAATAACCCGCCTCGCTTCGGAGCCGTATCCGAGAGCGACCACCGCCACGGGCGGGTAGGCGATGAGCTCGAGCTGCCGGGCAATCCCGGGTTCGAGTTGGCTCAGAATCTGCGCGTTGCGGAACCCCTCGCACGCGAGGATCACGGCATCGGCCTCGATGGGGTCCTCCATCTGCCTAATGGCAAGACGATACCGGCCTCCCGGGAGGCGTGCGAGCGCATCGACACGGACGCCGGTCGAGACCGAGATTCCTGGCGAGAAGGCGAGCGCGAGCGGAAGGGACTGGATTCCCTCTTCGAAAGAGCAGAGGCTCGATCGCCGTGGAGGTAGCTGCCCTTTTCGACGCAATCGCGCCCGCGCGATCTGGGCGCGCACGAGCGAGCCGTGATCGCGCTCGAGGGACGCCATCAGAGGAAAGGCGGCTTCGAGCGACAGCCGCTTTGCGTCTCCCGCGAAGATCCCGAGCACCATCGGATGTATGAGCCGGTCCGCAAACTCCGGGCCGAGCCGTCTCGCCGCGAAATGCCACACCGATTCGTCCGAGTCGTCCGCCTTGGCCGGGATGAACGGCTCGCCCGCGGCGCGGAGCAGACCCTTCAGGCTCAGAAGCCCGCTGGTAGCGAAACCGATGGGATGGGCCTCGACTTCTCGGACCCGCCCGCGCGAGTAGACGAACCGGTGCTTGTGCGCGTCGCTCGCGACGAGGAGCTTTTGCTCGAGCCCCACGTCCCGAACGAGCTCGTCCACGATGGGCTCGGTCGTGAGGTAGCCGATGGGGCCGGTCTCGAAGAGCCAGGCGCTCTCGCGATGGCTTCTCGCCTTGCCTCCGATCTCGCGCTCGCGCTCGAGCAGGCGAACCTCGAGAGGACGGCGGAGGGCTTCCGCCGATTTTCTTGCGGCGAAAGCCGCGGCCGTTCCCGAGATACCTCCACCCACGACGACGAGGCGTTTCAAGGGCTAGACCGTGCGGCTGAACACGGGTTTGGTCTCGTTCGCGTGCCGTTCGCGCATGTAGCGGTCGAAGCACATCGCGAGATTGCGGACGAAGAGCTGTCCCATC
>DASPGQ010000686.1 GCA_035620555.1 Vicinamibacteria bacterium | reverse complement strand
TCTCGCGGCAGAGGTTTTGGCTACCGCTCGGCAGGCTGGACTGTACTTCTTCATCAGCCTTTCAGTGCTCAATGCCGTGGCGGGACCCGCGCTCGATCGGCCGCCACGGCTCGGGCTGCTTACGGCGCGGCAAGCGCGCCGGGCTCGCTCCGCTCGCGCAGGCTGGACTGTACTTTTTCATCAGCCTGCTTAGCCCATCCAGGCGCGGTGGCGCTCGAGCCCGTCGAGGAGCGCGTCCACGTCTTCGGGTAGGTTGTAATAGTGAAAACTGACTCTGAGGCCGGGTCCTCGCGCCGAAACGACGACGTTCTCGTCGGCGAGGGCCTCCACGAGTCTTCGACCGTCACGGCAGCCGAGCACGACCAGAGGGCCGCGACTCTCCGGCTCTTCCGGAGTCAGGACACGAAAGCCACGAGTCTTGGCGCCGTCGATCAACTTCGTGCCCAGCCTCTCCACGTGCGCCGCGATTCTCTCCGCTCCGACTTCTTCGATGAGGGATAGGCCCGCGAGCCCGGCGTAGAGATTGGGCACCGGAGGGGTTCCCGTCTCGAAGCGTCGCGCGCTCGGATGATAGGTGACGCGCTCCATATCGAAATCGAACGGTCTCTCCTGTCCGAACCATCCGGTGAGCAGGGGCTCGAGTCGCTCGATGTGCTCGCGGCGGACATAGAGAAAAGCGAGCCCCGAGGAGCCGAGCAGATATTTGAGCGCACCGGAGACGAGGAAGTCACAGCCCAGGGAGGTGACATCGAGCGGGCGCGTTCCCGTCGATTGATAGTCGTCGACGAAAGAATAGGCCCCGACGCGTCCGATGGCCTCGACCACCGCCCCCAGATCCTGCCGGTAACCGTTCCGGTAGCACACGTGAGACACCGGCACCAGGAGCACGCGCTCGTCGAGAGCCTCCTCGATCGACTCGGGGGGCATTCGATCGTCCACGCCGCGGAGGCGCACGATCTCCGCCCCGCGCTTTTGCTGGGCGAGCCAGTTGTGGGCGACGGTCGGGAACTCGAAATCATCGAGCAGGACTCGATTCCTCGCCCCACCGAACGAGAGCGCGCTCGCGAGGCTTCCCACCGCCGTCGAGGCGCAAAACGTGAGCGCCAGCTCGTCGGCCGAGCAGCCGATGAAGGCGGAGAAGCGCGCCCGGGCTCGCTCGAGAACCTCGACCCATTCCTCCCACGGGGAGCCGAAGGACCTCCACGAATGCAGATATCCGGCGTAGGCCGCTTCGACGGAATCTCCCAGGGCCCCTTTGGAGCAGCTATTCAGGAACACCTTCCGTTGGAAAATGGGGAAACGCCTCCGAAATGCCTCCGGCGTCACCTGGCCACATCCCGCGTCTCGAGCTCCGCGAGGAGCGCTCGCAGTTTCTCCGGCACCTTCGTCGGTCGATAGCTCGAACGCGCGACGGTCGCGATGACGATGTACCCATCGGCGACCGGCTTTCGCTCGGGGAGGAGCAACGCGTCGAAGCCCAGAGTGAAGCTCGAGTGGCCCAACCGCCCGAGCCGCATCTCGATGGCGATCGGATCGGCGAGGCGAGCGGGTGAACGATAGTTCGCGTGGGCCGCGACCCGAGGCATCCAGATGTCCAGCTCTTCGAGTAGCTTCTCGTAGCTCAGGCCGTGCTGCCGGATCCACTCGAGCTCGGCCATCTCGAAGTAACTGAAATAGCGCGGGAAATACACGAGCTTCGCGAGATCCACGTCCGACCAGGGAATTCGATGCTCGATGACGAAGGGTGAGCCCATGGAAGAACGCCCATCTTACCGCAGGCTTTCTCGCCAGGCTTCTACTTGCTTCGCGGCCACTTCGCGACCTCCGAGACCGAAGGCGATGGCCGCGGCGACCGCGACCGATCCCAGCACGAGCCCGAACGCAAGCTCGATGATCTCGTTCGCGATACCCATCTGGCGCAGCGCTACCGCTGTCGAAAGCACGAGGACCCCGATCCGCGCCGCGGTCGCCAGGATTCCCGCCTGGGCGCTGCCGCTCGCGCGAATCGTCTGCGCGGCAAGATTCGCGAGAAACAACCCGACGCCGAACACGATGATTCCGAGCACGAGCTGGCCGGCGAAGGACAAGAACCCCGACATTAGAGTTGCCAGATTGTCGAACCCGAGAAGACCCGCGGCTTCGATGGAGGCGAACAGCATGATGGCGGTGAGAAGCAATGTCCCTGCCAGCTCCGACGGTCGGCGCCCGGAGCTGACACCCCCTTCTTTCGCCAGGCCGAGCTTCAACAATATGGAATCGAACCCGGCTCCGGCGAGCACGTTCGACGAGAGCTGCGCCACGAGCCTTCCCACATAAAACGCGAGGGCTACCAGAATGGAAGCGGCGAAGATCAGGGGAATCGCTTCGAGTACGCGCGTCAGCATGCTCGTCGCCGGGGCGGTGATGGCTTCGAGCGAGAGCGCATGGAGCGAGGATACGAGAACGTTGAACAGGACGAAGACGTACACGACCAGACCGATGAGTCCCGAGAGCTTCCTCGTCCCCGCTTTCTCACCGAGGCCGATCCGTTCTCCGAAGCGGTCGACACCGACCGCGGCGAGCAGGCTCGTCACGATCCGCTGAACCACCCGGGCGATGAACCAGCCGATTCCCAGGATGACGAGGGCGGCGAAAACGTTCGGCAGAAAGCTCAGCAGTCGATCCACCATCGATTGGACCGGCTGGAGCAGCCCCTGCAACTCGAGGGCTCCGAGGATATTGGGAAGGAAGAGGAGAAAGACGAGCCAGTAGATGGCGTCACCGAGCGACTTGCCCAGTCCAGGCTCCGCCCCTTCTTTCAAACCGGCCTCTCCCCCGACTTTCTCGTCGAGCCGGAACCGGCTGGCCGCAGCGCGTACGCTTCTGCGAGCGAAGACGGCGATGATCCAGGCGACGGCGAGTAGAATGCCGGCCCCGAATAGTTGTGGCAAGTAGCCAAAGACCCGGTTCAGAAGCGTGAGCAACGGCTCGCTGACGACCGTGAGCTGAAGCGTGTTGAAGAACAAGAGGATCACGAACGCGAGGAGAACGTAATACACGATTCTCCCGACCCAGGGCTCGACTTCGAACCGAGAGCCTTTCTCGTCGCCGAGAATCCAAGCGCTGATGCGGTTGTCGATTGTCGTCTTGAGCAGCGCCTTGCGGACCCCCCAGGCCGCCATCCGCGCGAACAGCCAGCCAACGAACAGCACGAGGATGGCAGCAAGGATCCTTATGACTTGAGGGCCGAACAGCTCGGCAAGCCTCGGCAACATGGTTTCGATGTTCACGACATTGCCTCCTTTCGATGCGATTGGAGTTGTTGAGAACGCCGACAAGTCAGAAGGAGAGACGTTTCTCGAGCGAGCGCCGACGTGTGGCGCGAAGTATAACACTGCATTGAATCGCGTCCCGACACCGGCATAGACTGGCCCGCCATGAGCGGGCTTGGCGTCCTCGTGATCGCCACGATCTGGGCATCCACGTTCGAGCTCTCGGGCACGGTGCTCCAGGAACCCGGAATACCCCTTTCCGGCGCGACGCTGACGCTCGTGCACGAGGCGAGCGGGCGGGTACGAACGGCGAGAACGACCGATTCGGGACGCTACGATTTCCCGTCCCTTCCACCGGGCGAATACTCCCTCGAGGTGAGCGCCGATGGCTTTGCGACGTCGAGGTATGCGGGACTTCGGTATTTCGCCGACACGAAACCCGTCTTCAACGTGACTCTGCGATTACGCTCGGTTCAGGAGTCTCTCACCTTCACCGGCGAGGCCCCGCTCGTCAACGTCAGCCAGGCTCAGGTCGGCCGCTCGGTAGAGGATCGACAACTCCGGGAGCTTCCCCTCGCCGGGCGCGACTACCTGGAGCTCGTTGCACTCGATGGCAGCGCTCGAGACGGTGCCGAGGCCGCGCCCGGGGCCAGGCTCGTGACCGACGCTCCGCTCATCTCCGTCAACGGCCAGGCTACCCATTACACGAGCTTCGAGCTCGACGGTCTCGACAACACCCGCGACCAGCACGGAGTCGCCCTCGTCGATGCGAGTCTCGAGCCGATCGAGGAGTTTCGTGTGCTCAGCGGGCAGTTTTCGTCCGAGTACGGTCACACGCCGGTCGGAATCGTGAGCGCCACGACGAAAGCCGGCGGGAACGACTTCCACGGGACCGCCTTCCTCTACGTGAGGCCAGGAAGCTGGGACGCTTCCGATCCACTGACGGGAGCGGAGACCGCGCTCGATCGGCAGGACGTCGGCTTTACCTTCGGCGGGCCGTTCCGTCGAGAGAGAACGCATTTCTTCACGAGCTTCGCTTATCGAAACCAGCACGAGGACGTCGTCGTGACGGCGCCGTTCGACGCCGGACGGTTTCGCGGCCTGTTCGAGCTTCCCGAGGATCGGTCGCGTTTTCTGGGCAAGCTATCGCACTCGTTCGATTCGAGCCACCAGCTTGGCGTCACCGCGATTCTGTCCGGACAGTCCGCCGTGGAAGGTGTGGGAGGATTCGACATTTTCGAGAACGCGGTGGACACCGTCAACGACGACGTGGCCGTTCGGGCGAACCTCGTTTCGGATCTGGGCTCGGCGCTCTCCGAGTTTCGCGTCGCTTTCGCTTCGGAGCGCTTTCGGGCGAGCTCGGGTCCTCCACCCCTTGGAGCGGCCTTGCTCCACCCGCTTCTCGGCAACATCGGCAACCCGACCCGCTTCGAGAAGGTCGATGAGGATCATGTCGAGATCGGCCAAACGACCTCTTTCTCCAGGAAGAACCACGGACTCAAAGTGGGCTTCCGCTTCGTCCGCATCGGCAGCGAGAGTCAGCTCGACCGTTTGGGCGACGGCGCGTTCGTCTTCCCCCCCGAAGCGGGAGGCGAACCCATTCTCTTCTGGAGAAGCGAGACGCCGGCCGGATTCGAGAGCAGTCTTTCCCGAAGCGAGAGCCACGTCCAGATATTCGTTCAGGACGACTGGCAGCTCACACCCTTCGTTACCGCGAGCCTCGGAGCTCGCTTTCAGAAAGAGACCTCGGTTCCCGACAACGACAACTTCGCTCCAAGACTCGGCATCCATTGGGATGCGACCCGCGATGGGAGAACCTCGGTCCGCGCCGGCTACGGCGTCTTCTACGGTTTCGTCTTTTCCATCGTGGACTCTCTCGAGCGCCTGTACGGCGTCGGTGGCATGGCCACGTTCGCGACCTCGCTCGCGAGCGAGGCCGAGCGCACGATCCCGGATTATTACGTCGCCGGCGCGAGGCGCTCGCCCCTCGCGCAACACTTCACTTTCGGCGTCGAGCGAGAAGTGATGCCCGCCCTCTCGCTGGCCTTCGAAGTGAGCCACATCCGCGGAGACGACCTCATCCGCCCCTTCGACGAGAACGCGCCAGCCTTCTTCGATTACAGCGAAGCCGGTTCCCGCAGCGCTCTCGAGGCCGACGCGACCCGCCCGGATCCCGGACTCGGGGATCGTTACCGCCTCCAATCCACGGGGACGAGCCGATTCTGGGGCATACGACTCAATGCCACCAAACGTTTCGCCCGTCACTACATGATGCAAGCCGTCTATCACTGGTCCCGCGCTCGAGACGATGGGGACGACTACCGGGTAGCGGAGTCGCTTCCCCTCGACCCCGCTCGCCCGGGATTGGAATGGGGCACCGCGTCGAACGACTTCCCGCATTCCCTCGTTTTGAACGGTGTTTGGGAAGCGCCCTGGGGGATTCGACTGAGCGGCCTGTTTCGCGTGCGGTCGGGAAGCCCGGTGGACCCCAGAGTCGGACGCGATCTCGACGGGGATCGAAAGCTCAGGGAGCGCGGGGTCGAGAGCGGGAGCCTTTTCGAGCGCAACAGTTTCCGAGGACCTTGGGTGGCCACCTTGGACTTCTCGTTCGGCAAGCGGTTCGATCTCGACGAGACTCGCGGGATCGAGGCGACGTTCGACGTATTCAACCTGGCCAATCGCTTGAACCCCAGGCAAATCCTCCGCACCTACGGGGCGGGACCCCTCCCCCACCCGGACTTCCTCGAGGTCGTTCAGGCGGCTGCCCCCCGGCAGTTCCAGCTTTCCATTCGGCTGCTGTTTTAGCTAGAATGTCGCCCTCATAAAACGGCCCAATCCGCCGTCGGCCAACACAGACGGAGGGAGAGGTGTCAGAAGACATCAGCTGCAAGCGTTGCCAGCAGTCGTATCCCAAAGGCGGCAAGCGCCCTGGTGCCGCCATCCGCTGTCCTCGGTGCGGTTTCACGTGCCGGGTGCCGGGTGCGAGTCCCCCGGAGGCTCATCTCGCGCTTCGACGGGACCTCACGGTGGAGCCCGTCGACGAGAACGGGAGCCCCTATTACATCCTCAAGGACCCGGTAGAGAATCGCTATTTCCGAGTGAAGCCGCTCGAGTACTTCCTCATCTCTCAATTCGACGGCCGAACTCCCCTCGAGACGATCCGCCGGCGGGCCTCCGAGGAGAAGCGGGTTCTCGTTTCGGATGACGTGCTCCGGCGTTTCGCGGAGAAATTCCGCGAGCTGGGGCTCCTCGTCGATCCCGCCGCACCACCACCGCGAAAGCTAAAGAGATCGGGCGGATGGGCGAGCGTTTTCTCGATCCGTGTACCGCTCGCGAGCCCGGAACGCCTCCTCGATTGGCTCTACCCCAAGGTCCGGTTCGCCTTCGGAGCCTCTTTCGTCGCGGCCGCTTCGGTTTCCGTCCTCGCAGCCTGCCTCGTGGCAGTGTCGAATCGCGACGAGCTACGCTTCGGTCTCGCGAACGCGGTGAGCCTCGAGGGGTTGCTCTTCGTCCTCGTCACCGTGGCCTGCGTGTCGGCGCTGCATGAGCTCGCCCACGGGCTGACGTGTCGTCATTTCGGCGGACGGGTGACAGACATGGGCTTCCTCTTGCTCTATTTCCTGCCGTGTTTCTACTGCAACGTGAGCGACACCTATCTTTTTCCCCGGAAGCGAGAGCGGATCTGGGTCTTCTTCGCCGGGGGCTTCTTCGAGCTCGTCATCTGGGCGGTCTCGGTTCTGGCATGGCGAATCGTCTCGCCGGAAACCTTCGCGTCCAGGGTGCTCTTCGTCGTCGCCGCGGTCTGCGGCGTTCGGAGTCTTTTCAACTTCAATCCACTCATCAAGATGGATGGTTACTTCATGCTTTCGGATTGGCTCGGAATCCACAATCTGAGAAAAGAGGCGCTCGCCGGCGTCGGTCGCACGATCAAGCGGTTGGCGGGTGTGGGAGTGCCCCAGCTTCCGGCCGAGTTGACGGAAAGGCGCATCCTCGCGCTTCCAGGTGACCGCTTCCTCGCCTTGTTCGGTGTCACCGCTCTCGCCTACACCGCCGTTCTCGTCGGTGCCATCGTGACTTACTCGGGAGCTTACGTTTACGACACCTTCGGCCCCAACGCTCTCGCGGCGTTCTCCATCGGCCTCGTGGGTCTTCTACACAAACCGGCTTTCACCGCCGCCACTGCGGCCAAGGAGGCCGGCCGCGAGAAGTGGGAGAAGCTCGGCCAGCAGAAGAAACCGCGGTTTCTGCTCGTCTGGGGCGTGGTCGGCCTCGTCGCCGTGTTCTTCCCCTGGCCTCTCCGTATCGCGTCCGATCTCCGGGTTCTGCCCCAGCAAAGAGAGATCGTGCGGGCTCCGGCAGAGGGGCGTGTCGCCCGGATTCACGTGGCCGAAGGCCAGAGCGTCGAACGGGGGGATCTCATTCTCGAGTACGACGCAAGAGAGCTCGAGCTCGAGCGTCTCACGAAACAGGCGGAGCTCGCGCAGGCGACAGAAGAGCTGCGACTCCTTGCGAAACAGAATCCGACTTTCCGCGAGGAGATCCGCGTAAAGGAGCGCGCGCTCGAGACCACGCGAGCCGAAGAGGAAGCCGCTGCGCGCGAGTTCGACCGCGCGCGAGACCTCTGGACCATGGCGCTCATCTCCCAGGACGCCTTCGATCGCGCCAAAGACGCCCTCGAGAGGGCACAGGCCCGCCGTCGCGAGGCCGAAGCCCAACGGGAGCTCGCGCGCAAGTCGAGCCCCGATAGCCGCAGTGAACAGATGGAAGTCTACCATCTCAGGGATCCCGGCGCGCAGAAAGCGGTGATCGAGAAGCTAGAAGCCGAGCTCGCCCGCCTCGACGACTTGCTCCGGCGAACGAAGATCTACGCTTCGATCGCGGGCACTCTAACGACCTATCGCTTCGAGGAGAAGGTAGGGGACTTTCTCGAGGAGGGCGCCGAGGTCTGCGAGATCGCGAACGACGAGCGGGTCGTCGTGGAGATGCCCCTGTCGGAAAAGGACATCGATGTGGTGCAGCACGGACAGGCGGTGAAATTCAAGGTCCGCGGGTACCCCACCGAGAGCTTCCACGCGGTGGTCGACGAGATCGCCCCGGTGGCGACTCCGGACGAGGGGTCTTCCAAGATTCTCATCCGCGCCTACGTGGACAACCGCGACAGGCTATTGAAACCGGGGATGACCGGTGTGGCCAAGATTTATACGGGCATGAGCTTCATGGGCCACATTCTGACCCGCGACATCATCCGGTTCATCCGGACGGAGTTCTGGCTCTAGCTGCGCTCCCTCTTCAGCCGTGATACGCTCGCGCACCGGAGGAAGCACGCGATGGAGAGACGGCGGTTTCTGCAGACCTTGGGCGCGGGACTCGGAGCGGCAGGCGTCACCACGATCTTCGACCCGGGTGAGACCGCGCGGGTGGAGGCGGCTACGGGCCGCGTCGCCTCGCTCGTGCCCGAAGAGGTCGCTCGAGACGAATCCTATTGGCGGGACGTGCAGCAGGCTTTCAGCATCTCCCGAAGCCTGATCGATCTGAACAACGGTTATACCTGCCCGTCACCTCGAGTCGTGACGGAATCGCTCATCGACTATATCTGGCAGCAGGAGGAAGCACCTTCGTACGTACTTCGCAGTCTGCTACCGCCTCGCCGAGAGACCGTACGCAACGGCCTCGCCCGCCTCTTCGGCTGTGACCCGGAGGAGATCGCCTTGGTGCGGAACACCTCCGAGGCGATGGAGATTCTCCTCCTCGGCATCGACCTCAAATCGGGTGACGAAGTCGTCACCACCACTCAGGACTACGGCCGGATGCGCACGACTCTCGATCAGAGGCAAAGACGCGAGGGCATCGAGATCAAGTACATCACCATCCCCACCCCCGCACGGACCATGAACGAGATCGTGGAGAATTTCCGCGGGGCCATCACCGCCAGGACGAAGATGATCCTGATGTCGCATCAGATCAATCTCACCGGCCAGATCCTCCCGGTCAAGGAAGTGTGTGACATCGCCCGTGAGCACGGGATCGAGGTCATGGTGGACGGAGCCCACTCTTTCGCCCAGTTCGCCTTCAAGCGCGAGGAGCTGGGCTGCGATTACTTCGGGACGAGCCTCCACAAATGGTTGCTGGCGCCCAAGGGAACGGGCATGCTCTTCGTGCGGCGCGACAAGATCGAGAAGATCTGGCCTCTCATGGCGGCGCCAGAGAGCATGAATGCCGACATAAGAAAGTTCGAGGAGATCGGGACCCACTCGCTCGCCCCCTATCTGGCGACGGGAGAGGCTCTGGCCTTCCACAACGCCATCGGTTCCGATCGAAAGGAGGCGAGGCTCCGGTACTTGAAAGACTACTGGGCGAAGCGGCTCATGGAGCTCCCCAACGTCAGGCTCCACACCTCGTTGGATCCGCAAATGAGCTGCGCGATTGGCAACGTCGAGATCACGAACGTCGCTCCCGACGATCTCGTCGACTACTTCTGGGACAGACACCACATCATCGTCACCGCGATCAACCACGATGAGTATCGGGGGCTGCGGATCACCCCGAATCTCTACACCACCATGGACGAGCTCGACTATTTCTGCGAGGTTTTCGAGCAGGTTGCTCGACGAGGCCTGCCGAAGTCTGCCTAGGAAATCCTGCGCGCTCGCTTCGATGCCCGTCATCACCTATCTGGAAGCCATCAGTCAGGCCCTGCGCGAGGAGATGCGCCGCGACCCGAGCGTATTCCTCATTGGCGAGGACATCGGCGTCTTCGGAGGCGCGTTCAAGGTCACGCGCGGTTTCCTCGAGGAGTTCGGCGAGGAGCGCGTCATCGACACGCCGATCTCGGAGTCGGGATTCACCGGGGCCGCCTGTGGCGCCGCCATCATGGGGTTTCGGCCGGTGGTCGAGTTTCAATTCGCGGATTTCATCGCATGCGCCTTCGATCAGATCGTGAATTTTGCCGCCAAATGTTATTACCGCTGGGGCATCCCCGTTCCCGTGGTGTTTCGCGGTCCGTCGGGGGGCGGCTTTCGCGGCGGTCCTTACCACTCCCAGAATCCCGAGGCTTGGTTCACTCACGTAGCCGGCCTCAAGGTCGTGCAACCCTCGACGCCCTATGAGGCCA
>DASPGQ010000685.1 GCA_035620555.1 Vicinamibacteria bacterium | reverse complement strand
AGGTCCGTCTCATCTCCAATCTGGAGACCGACACGGAGAAGCTGATACAGATCGTGTTGATCGGACAGTCCGAGCTCAACGACAAGCTCGCGCAGAACGATCTGAGGCAGCTCGCTCAACGCATCACGGCCCGATATCATCTGACCCCTCTCGAAGGGCGCGAGCTCAAACAGTACATCCGGCATCGCCTCGCGGTGGCCGGGGGGATCGGCCAGGTCGACTTCACGTCGGGCGCGTTCCGGGCGATTCGACGCTACTCGAAAGGAATACCGCGGCTCATCAACCTGATCTGCGATCGTGCGCTTCTCGCCGGTTACGTTCTGGAAAGGAACGAGATCGATGCCCGGACCGTACGCCGCGCGGCAAAAGAGCTGCACCTGAGCACCTCCGGTGTCTGGTCTCGACGCCTTGCCCGTGGCGGGCTGACTGCCGTGGCAACGGGCGCCGTGGCGGGCATCGTTTTCCTCGGTCCGTGGCGTGACGCAAAAAGCGTTTCCATCGTTCCCCGGGAGAACGAGAAACCGACACCGTTGAGCGCCGGCGAGATCACCGAGCTGTTCGAGGCGAGGCTCATGACGCTGTCGGCCGATGCCTCACGTCAAGCGGCATCGGCGGTGCTCCTCGAGCGGTGGGGCGTGCGGCTGGTGGGCGGCGTCGCCGCCATTTCGCAGCTAGAAGAAATGTCGGCGCTCGCCGAGAGAGCCGCTCTCGAGTACTCGGAGCTCGAGACCAATCTCGTGCAACTCAGGGCGCTCGACATGCCGGCGGTGCTCGAGCTAACGCATCCATCGCATGAGTCCTCGCTGTACATGGTCCTCACGGGCCTGGACGAGAGCGATGCCGTCTTGTACTTTGCCCCGGGAGATTTCTTTCGCGTACCCGTCCGCGTCTTGCAGAAGTTTTGGAATGGGCGCGCCCGCCTGTTCTGGAGGGATTTCGATGCGCTCGAGGCCGCGGACGTTCCCAGCCGGCTCGCCTGGGCTCGTGGGAAGCTCGGGACACTTGGCATGCTGCCCGAGGACGCACGGGAGAGCGCGACGGGTCTCACCGACGCGGTAAAGACATTGCAGCGGAAAGTGCACTTGGAAGCGAACGGCGACGTCGATCCCAACACCCGGATGGCACTCTACAGCCTCGCCGGCGACTATCGCACGCCGCGACTCATGACGCCATGAGCTTCATACTCGACGCCCTCAAGAAGGTCGAGAAACAAAAGAGCGCCGCCGGTGCCATCCGCGTGGCCGAGGACGTATTGGGGAGGGGAACCTCTGGCGGCAGCCGACGTGAGCTTCTCATCATGGTCGGTATCGCGGTGATCTCGGCGAGCGTCACCGCCGGGGCGTTGTGGTTTCTCGGAGAAAGAGCGCCAGACAGCGAGAATACGCCCGTAGCTATCGAGGAGGTTGCCGCGCCCGAGCCGCAAGCAGCCCCGGTCGAGCGATTCCTTCCACCACTACCGCCTGAGGATCCGCCGGAGCCAACGAGCCAGAAGCCGGCCCAGGGCGAGGCCGTCCCGAATGAGGATCGCGACGAAGGATCCGTCGAGATGGTTGCGAAGCCTCCCGAAGTCCCGGTGCGCGAGGAGGAGGAGCCTGGGAACGTCGAATCGTCATCGGACCCGCCGGTGCTGGTGCTGCAGGGAACGTCGGTTCTGCGAGGAGAGCCCGTCGCGGTGATCAACGATCAACGTGTCTTCGAGGGCGATCGCGTCGAAGGGGCACTCGTCATTCGCATCGAGGAACGAGCGGTGGAGCTCGAGCTCGACGGACGACGGTTCACCATCAGGCTCTAGCAGGCGGCAGCTCTCCTATCCCGAATGCTTGTTTTTGGCCACATCGCCGCGGCAACCGTCGCCTGTCACAAGGCCGGTGACGAGGTGGATCTTCGCTGGGTCGTGGCACTCACACTCCTCGCCGATGTCGTCGACAAGCCCTTGGGGCTCGTGGTTTTTCGGGAGACCATAAACAATGGCCGCGTCTGGTTCCATTCGATCGCGGTCAACCTTGCGCTCTCGGCCGTCATTTTGCTGTGGAAAAAGCGCCCCGTCTACGTGCTCGCCCTATGGATGCATCAGCTGTGTGATCGGATGTGGATGAGGCCATGGGTCGCCCTATGGCCACTTACCGGTGCGTTCGGCTACCGGGATCTCGACTTCGAGGACTGGGTCGAAAGCGTACTCAATCCGTACAACATCACGACCGAGATCATGGGTCTCGCCGTCGTGGCCTACATGGCTCACCGCTACGGGCTGTTTCGGTGGGAACGCTTTCGCCTCTGGCTCCGTAACGGCGACCTTTCGACTTGGGGGATGACGTCGTGATCGAGGCTCTCGAGATTCGTACCCCGGGAAAGGGGCTCGTGGACGTTACCGCTGAAATCGCATCGATCGTGGATGCCGCACAAATCGAGGAGGGGCTGTGCACGGTCTTCGTCCAACACACGTCGGCGAGCTTGGTCATTCAGGAGAACGCCGACCCATCGGCGAAAAGAGACCTCGAGCGGTTTCTCGAACGGCTCGTTCCCGAGAACGATGCCCGGTACACCCATACGGCGGAAGGCCCCGATGATATGCCCGCTCACGTGAAGGCAGCGCTGACGGCAACGAGCCTTTCCGTACCCGTCACCGCGGGTCGGCTGGGGCTCGGAACCTGGCAGGGTATCTATTTGTGGGAGCATCGCCGCCGAGGAGGCAGGCGCCGACTCCTGGTCCATATCGCCAGCTGATCGCTGTCTCGGAAGTCGCACGAAGGACGCCGATAGGTGGCAGTGAATCTCGAGCTCCGATCGAACGCCGTGCGGTTACGGAATGGCAGGCCCGATCGCGATGCCCCATGGGCTTTCTCCGACTGGGATTCGATCCAGCACCTCGAACGTCTCCGTGTCTACGACCGAGACGTCGTTCGAAGGACCGTTCGCAGTGTAGAGTTTACTCCCGTCGGTACTCAGAGCGATTCCCCACGGCCTCGGCCCCACCTCGACGTTGGCTACGACCTGACCGGTGTCGAGGTCCACGACGGAAACCGTCCCCGATCGGCCGTTGCTGACGAAGAGCTTCTTGTCGTCGACGCCGACGAGTACCCCCATCGACCGAGAGCCCTGGGGGAGCGTGATGGTCTTCACCACCTCGTCATTCTCGACGTCGATCACCGAGACCGTGCCGTCGATCTCCGAGGTGACATACGCGAGGCGGCTGTCGGAAGAGAAGGCTGCGTCACGGGGCCGGTGTCCAACCGGGATCTGAGCGCGGGCAGCTCCGGTAGCGGTCTCGATGACGGTCACATTGTGATCCGTCTCGCCGGTGACGTAAACGAGCTCTCCGTCCGGGCTCGTGCGGACCCCTTCCGGCTCTTCGCCCACCGTCACCGTCTTCACGACCTGACCCCGGGCGTTGTCGACGATACTCGCCAGACCGACGTCTTCGTTCGAAACGAAGAGCATCGTTCCGTCCCGGCTCAGGTCGAAAGTCTCCGGGTCGGATCCACCGGGGAGGATACGGACCAGCTTCCGGGTCGCGGCGTCGACTACGGCGATCCCGTCCAAGGTCTTGTCGGTGACCTGAGCGGCGCAGTCCTCGTCTGACATCCAGGGTGGGCATTTGGGTGACCCCGAGAGCGCAACGTAGACCGTTCGTCCGTCGGGGCTTACACGAACGCCTCGAGGCCGCTTTCCGACGGGAACGGTGGCGACGACCTCGTTCGACGCCGTGGCGATCACGCTCAAGTTTCCGGAATCCTCGTTGGAGACATACAGCATCTCCCCCCGCGTGTGCCGGCTGCTATCGGTGCAAGCTTGCAGGAGCAAACAGACGCCCGTCAGCAAAGCAGCATTCTTTGCTCGCATCGTGAAGCAATGTTAGGCTTGACCTTCGGGGAATTCCAGCAGGCTAATGAAAAAATACGCCCCAGCCTGACGAGCGGTGGCCAAGACTTCTGCCGCGACGTCAGCGCGAATCGTCCGCATCGGGCTGCTTCGTGGGAATGAGATGTGAGCACGAAGTGCGAATAAGCGCCGCGAAGACCGAGCCGTGGCGGCCGTTCGAACACAGGTCGCGGCACGGCGTTAGCGGTAGAAAGAACCCACCCATGTCCCGATTGCTGGCGACGTCCCATCTTTCGATATGACCGTCTTTTCGGCCGCAGTCACGATGTTTCTCGTGATGGATCCTTTCGGGAACATTCCATTCTTCGTATCCGCCCTCGAGAACGTCGACCGCAACCGTCACACCAAGGTGATCCTCCGCGAGCTCCTCATCGCCCTCGGTTTTCTCGTCGGATTCCTCTTCGCCGGCCAGCACGTTCTCGACCTGCTCCATATTACGGAACCGGCTCTCAGAGCGGCGGGAGGGACGGTCCTGTTTCTGATCGCTATTCGCATGGTGTTTCCCCGGCCGGGAGGTTCGACGGCTGAGGAATTGAGCGGCGAGCCCTTCATCGTCCCGCTCGCGGTGCCCTATGTGGCAGGGCCGTCAGCGCTCGCCTCGGTGCTTCTCATCATGAATCTGGAGCCGGA
>DASPGQ010000684.1 GCA_035620555.1 Vicinamibacteria bacterium | reverse complement strand
TGAGCTCCCCCCAGCGATCGAAGACTTGCTGGAAGATCGGGAGCCACACGCCCTGATTGCCGTAGATGCCGTTCAGGAACGCGCGGAGATTGCTGTTGGAAGCGGGCTCCATGTTGTAGCCATGAATGGGGGTGCCGTCGGGAACGATGCTCCACGTGATCGTCGTCGGATCGCCCTGGGTCAAACAGCAGGGATTCGTGGCGGTCTGTTCCCAGCGGTCGACGTCATCGAAAGTGAATGCCGGTGGACCCATGTCCGGCGGGACCTGCAGCGAGCTCGTCGGCGACGACGCGGCGAGTCGCGTGGCGAATGCCTCGATCACTTCTGGCGGGGTGCCCGGAGCGAAGCAGGCCGCGAGCCGCGGCGGCGCGGGCTCCGTCCCCGCGAGAGCGCTTGCGTGAGCCGGCCAACAGGAACCGAGGAGAACGAGCCATCCGCACACGACGCGTCTTCCTACTCTCATCTGAGATACCTCACGACCACGAGACGGCAGTCCCCGTGCCTGCGCGTCCTCGCTCCGACGGATTGTTAGTGTACCAACCAGTCTAACATTACTGAGAGCCGCGGAGTCGATACCTACCGTGGCTCTTCAACTGCGCTGGTCCAGCTTCCCTGACTACAGGCAGCGTGGCCCCTCTGAAGGCAGCTACGAAGCGCCCAGCTGCTTCTCGGCGAAATCCCCCAGCACCGGAAGCTTGAAACTCTCCTTCTGGTAAGCTTTGACCGCGCAGAAGATCGCCAGGGCGAATACGACGAAAGGCAAGAACAAGAGCGCGATCCAGCCCAGGATCGGTATCATCGCGAGAACGATGCTCACCCCCATACTCGCGACGGCGAGCGCAAGCGACTGAATCGCATGGAACCGGACGAAGCGATCCTTGCTATATGGCTCGAGCAAGAGCCAGATGATCGCCACGATCGGCACGTAGCCGAGCGCGGCGGCGACGTTCATTTCTAGGCCTCCACTCGAAGTCGACGGCACATTGGGAGCTTGTTCAGTCATATCCCTCCTACCTGGATCCACAAAGGTTCTCGAGATTCGATTCTAAAGGACGAGTCTTCATGACCACAACTGGGCCGGGTTATTCCCTGGGGGAATCTGCTACCCTGGTTTATCGAGAAGTCGTAACTCGCGCGAGAGGTGCACCATGTCAGCTTATACCCCTGGTCCATGGCGCGTCGGATTCGAGGACGGAACCGGCGGAGTCGACGACGACGGCGGTGCCTGGATCATCGGAGCCGACGAGGAGATCGTCGTGGCCGGCGGGAGTCATGACGGCTTGAAGTACGGCGTAACCGACGAGGCCAACGCCCGCCTGATTTCGGTCGCCCCCGATCTGCTCGCTGCCGCTCAGCGAGCTCTGGCGTTCTTCGAGCTTCTGAGAGACAAGTCGCCGGGCCGAGGCGGAGAAGCCGGCCTCGAGCCCGAGGCGCTGCTCCTGAAAGACGTAATCCGCCGGGCCGAGGGAGACCGCTGAGCTCGGGGCTCCCGACGGGCGTGGGGATTTTCGGGAAACCGTGGGGATTTCACGACGTCGAGCCGCCGCAGGCGGCTTCGCCATCGTGCCAAGTCCCAGGATCTCGGGCGGTTGACCGGGAAGACGACGGCGGCGCGTTGGCCTACCCTTTGCAGATTGTCCACGCGAATCATGTTGGAAACGTGTGAAGGCCACATCGGGATCGCGACACTTCCAGCCGTCGTACGCGACCTCTGCCGCGCCGGGGCGAGCGGGATTCTGCACCTCGAGAACGGCGCGGCCGAAAAATGCATCTTTTTCAGGCGAGGCGAGATCGTCTTCGCGGCAACGAGCCTCGAGAACGAGCGGCTCGGCGAACGGCTGGTGCGTGCCGGCAAGATCAAGCGCTCGGTGCTGGAGCTCGCGATTCGCGTGATGGCTCGCTCGCACGAGCGCCTGGGCAAGACCATCGTCGAGTGGGGCTGGATTAGCCCACTCGAGATGCAACGCTGGGTGGCGTCACAGATCAAGGACATCATCTACTCCGTATTCACCTGGTCGTCGGGCGAGTATCGTTTCGAGCCCAAGGACCAACCGCTGCCCGAGGACCTCTCTCTCGAGATCCACACCGCGGAAGTGATCTTCGAAGGCACGAGGCGAATCAGCGACCTCAAGGCAATCCGTGCCGGGGTCGGACCACCGAGCGGCGCGCTGCGTCTCACCGAAGGGACCCGACTCGGCATACCGATCACCCACGAAGACGGTTTCATCCTGTCACGGGTCAACGCGCACACGACGATACTGGATATCGTTTCCGATTCGCCTCTGGGGGAAGAGGAAGCGCTGCGTCGTATCTATGCGCTCCTGCTGGCAGGGGTAGTGGAGCGGGCCGAGCCGATTCCCCTTGCCCGAGAAGAGACCGAGCCGAAAGTGGCGGTCACGTCGGAAGACGAAAAGCAGTTCCGCGACAGTATCATCGTTCGCCAAGCGGCGATGAGGTTCGGAAACTATTACGACCGGCTGGGCTTGAGCTTCGGAGCGTCGCTCAGAGCGATTCAAGATGCTTACGAGGAAGTGCTCAGGTCGATCACGCCCAGTCTCTCACTGAGTGAGAAAGTCGGCGACATCGAAGATCAGATTGGCGAGGTTCGCAGAAAGGTGGTCGAGGCCTACCGCGTGCTCTCGGATCCGCAGAAGAGGCGTCTTTACGATCGATCTCTATCGGGGAGCTCGACGGAGTCGACCGTCGCCGCGACGACGCTGGGAGCGAGGACGGTCGTCGCTCCTCCCGCCAAGAACGGAGCGGAGAAGGGGCAGAAAGCGGAGCTTTACTACATCGAGGCGAATCGCTCGTGGCAGACCGGGGAGTACTTCGATGCCATCGCCGCGATCAACGAAGCGCTTCGGCTCGACCCCGACAAGGCCCATTACCACCGCGTGCTCGCCAACTGGCTATCCGAAAACCCGAGCTGCACCGAGGCGGCGGTAACGCATTTTCGCCGCGCCATCGAGCTCGATCCGGATAATCGACAGACCCACCACGAGCTCGCCGCCTTTCTAGAGCAGAACGGCGAGATCCAGAAGGCCCGTGAGGTCCTGCGCGGACGTTAGCCCCGATCCGGCATTCTCAATCCTGACCTCGGCCTGCGTATTCGCGGAAGCGCGCCGCTATCGTAGAATCGGCTTCTGGTGCCCTTCCTTCTGACGAGTGCGCTCCGTTCGGGCTCCCGTTACCATCGAAAATGACAACGGGATACTGGAAGCTCGTTCACGAAAATCAGGACTTTCGAAATCTCTGGTTCGGACAGATCGTGAGCCTGTTTGGCGACTGGTTCAACCTCATCGCGTCCGCTTCACTCGTCGCCTCGTTAACCCACTCGGGACTCGCGGTCGGAGGCCTCTTCGCCGTTCGCATGCTGGCCCCCTTTGCCGTAAGCCCTCTCGCCGGGGTCGCCGCCGATCGGTACGATCGTCGCAAGCTCCTGTTACTCACCGATTTCGTGCGCGCGGCCGTAGTGCTCGGTTTTCTCTTCGTGAGGCGCCCCGAGCATCTCTGGCTTCTCTACGTCTTGACGGCAGTCCAGCTGGCGATGCACGGTGTCTTTTTCCCCACGCGAAACGCTATCCTTCCCGACATCGTTTCACCTCCTGAGCTCGGCGCGGCCAACGCACTGACGGCGACCACCTGGTCGGTCATGCTCGCCGTGGGAGCCGGGGCAGGAGGTCTCGTCGCCGGTGGATTCGGCCTGTATCCCGCGTTCGTGATCGACTCGGTCACGTTTCTGATTTCGGCCTTCTTCATCATCAAGGTCCGTTACCAAAAGCCACGTCGAGCTCTCGGGAAGAGCAACGTCCGAGGCGCGCTAAAGGAGTATGGAGAAGGACTTCGCTATCTTCTTGCTCATCGTGACGTCCTGGTCATCGCATTGCACAAGGGCGCGCTTACTTTCTTCGTGGCCGGCGCGTACGAAGTGACCCAGGTGGCCATCGCCAAAGACGTCTTCGTCATCGGAGAAGGAGGCGGCATCGGCCTCGGGCTTCTCTATGCCGCGATCGGATTCGGTTCCGGCGTCGGTCCCATCGTGACTCGTTCCATCACCGGAGATTCCGACCGACCCATGAGGGTCGCGATGGTTCTCTGTTACGTCACGATGTCGATGGGTCTCGCTTTGATGGCGCCTCTCGCAAGCCTCCACTGGGCCCTTGCCGGCGCTTTCGTCAGAGCGGCCGGCGGCGGCACGCTGTGGGTCTTGTCGACGCAGCTCCTGCTGCAGACCGTTCCCGAGAAGGTTCGCGGGCGGGTGTTCTCGACCGAGTACGCCTTGCTCACCCTCGCCATGGCCACGAGCGCGGCGATGGGCGGATTGGCGCTCGACTCGGGCCTCTTGAGTCTGAGCCAACTCCTTGGGTTCCTTGCCGCCGTGGTTCTCGCGCCCGGCTTACTGTGGGCGCTCTGGGTGTCGCGATCCGGTCCAAAGCCCGGGAATCATGACGCTTCTGGGCATGATTCGCGAGCGTGAACGAGCTTCCACTGGGACCGCCCTGGCCCCGGGCGGTCCCGCGTGTAGAATGTGGCCCGGAGGAATCAATGAAATCGACCCCGTATATCGTGCTCCTCGTTGGAGTCACCGCCCTTTCAGGATGTAGCTCCACCGGCTTCGTATCCACGTGGAAAGAGCCCCTGGACGGTCCCATCGACTTCAAGGGAAAGAGAGTCGCCGCCATCGTATTGAGCAAGGACGAGGGAACCCGAAGGGTAGCCGAAGACACACTCGCGCGAGAGATCTCGAAGCGAGGTGCTCAGGGAACTGCCGGATACCTACTCGTGAGCGGCGAGAACGACACCGCCAACGTCGAGGACGCCAAGAGAAAGCTTCGTGAAGCGAACATCCAGGGCGCCGTCGTGATGCGAGCGGTCTCGAGCGAGCAGGAGGTCTCGTACTCACCGGGAACATCCTGGTACTCGGGTGCCTATTACGGGTCGTTCTGGGGTTACTGGGGCTACGGCTGGCCAATGGTCTACGATCCGGGCTACCTCCGCACCGACACCATCGTCCACGTCGAGACCCTCGTCTACTCCGTCGAGGATGACAAACTGCTCTGGGCGGGGCGGAGCAAAACGACGAATCCGTCGAAAGTGAAGGAGTTCATTCAGGAGTTGACTACCGCCGCCGCCAAGGAGATGCGCAAGGCGGGGTTCATCGAGTGAGGGGCGTCGACATGAACAACAGTTAATCTTCCGGCAAGGATCCGTTCAAAGCCCTCTGCCTACACTCGGACGGAGGAGGCAGAACATGAAGGCGCAAAGGATCTATGTAATGCTCGCTGCCGCGGTCGTGGCAGCATGGGGTTTTTGGCAGCTCGCTCCCGCCGCACTTCCCGCGCATGCGAGCGGGCCCGTCGACGGAAACGCCGTTTCCGAAGGCGCGGCTACCGTGGGATTCGCGGACGTCATCGAGAGGGTCCAGCCGGCGGTGGTCAACATCTCGGTCGCCGGGCGCATCGGAGCGGGTAACGACGTCCCGTTCGACGAGCTCGAGGATTTCCTTCGCCGTTTCTTCGACCGGCAGAGCTCGCGGGACCGAGGCCCAGGGCCTGTCTTTCGTGGAATGGGATCCGGTTTCGTGGTCGACCCGGAAGGCTATGTGGTCACGAACAACCACGTGGTCGATAACGCGTCCGAGATCACGGTCACGCTCAACGACGGGACTCGGCTTCCGGCGGAGCTCGTGGGCACCGAC
Source organism: Vicinamibacteria bacterium (assembly GCA_035620555.1). Lineage (NCBI taxonomy): Bacteria > Pseudomonadati > Acidobacteriota > Vicinamibacteria > Vicinamibacteria bacterium. The sequence goes on along the minus strand of DASPGQ010000684.1, from coordinate 2,671 downwards.
GAAAAGACGGATCTAGCACTTCTCAAAGTGACCGCCAAAGAGGAGCTTCCCTACGCCCGCTTCGGGGATTCCGAAAGCGCCCGCGTCGGCGACTGGATTATCGCGATCGGGAACCCCTTCGGTCTCGGGGGAAGCGCAACGGTAGGCATCATCTCCGCAAGGGGACGGGACATCCAGTCGGGACCCTACGACGACTTCTTCCAGATCGACGCACCCATCAACCAGGGGAACAGTGGTGGTCCGCTGTTCGACGTTTCCGGTCGCGTCATCGGGGTCAATACGGCGATCTACTCGCCGAACGGGGGCAACGTCGGAATCGGCTTCGCGATCCCATCCAAGCTGGCGGAGTCCGTCATCGCCGAGCTCAAGAGCTCAGGTCACGTCACGCGGGGCTGGCTGGGGGTGACGATACAGCCGGTGGATGAACCGATCGCCAAGGCGCTGGGGCTCGAGAAGGCCCGTGGAGCGCTGGTGGCGGACGTCACCCCCGGGAGCCCAGCCGCCAAAGCGGGCCTCTCGCCCGGAGACGTCATCGTGAGCGTGGACGGACAGGAGATCGAAACTCTCAAGACCGTGACGCGCCTGATCGCCGAGCGTGGGCCGCGCGCGGAGGTCGCCATCGAGATTCTCCGGAAAGGTGAACGAAAGACCGTGCATGCCACGTTGGGCGACGGTTCGGGCGAGCTCCGTGAGTCCGGTTCTCCCGCAGGCCGGCTCGGACTCTCTCTCGCTCCGGTACCGAACGGATCTCCACATGACGGCGTTCTGATCGCTGGAGTGGAACCGAGGAGCCCCGCGGCCGAGAGCGGGATTCGGGCCTTCGACATCATCGTGGGGGTCGGCAACATCCCCGTCCGATCGGTGGACGAAGCCCGGGCGGAGATCGAGAAGGCCCGCTCCCATGGACAGGAGAACGTGCTCTTTCGCATCCTGCGCGGAGATGGGGCCCTATTCGTCGCGGTTCCCTTCGCGTGACAACTTGATCGACTCCAAAGCGAGGCGTACTCTAAGCCTCGATGGAGGATCGGCCCGTCAGGGCCGCCGGCCGAGAGGAATCGCGTCGCGCCGAAGCGAGGAGCGAAGGCGTGGAAGCGAGGGAATTCGGCCGTGGGCGCGCGCGAGGAGCGCGCGCCAGGAGCGAGCCGAGGAGGCGAGCGACCACTAAGATTGAAAGCGCCTCGCTTCTTGCTTCCATGCGCATTCTGGTCATCGACGACGATCGCGACACGCTCGATTTTATCGTCCAAGGACTCGAGGAGAGCGGACACATCGTCGACAAAGCCGAAGAGGGAAGAGAAGGGCTCTTTCTCGCCCTCGAACGCTCCTACGACGCGCTCGTCGTCGATCGTATGCTTCCCGGACTGGACGGTCTAACGATCGTTCAGACTCTCCGGAGCGAGGGAAGAAAGACACCGATACTCATCCTGAGCGCACTGGGCGAGGTCGACGATCGGGTGAACGGGTTGCGTCGCGGTGGAGACGACTATCTCGTCAAGCCGTTTGCTTTTTCCGAGCTACTGGCCCGGCTCGAGGCGCTCGTTCGTCGAGGCGAGAGCGAGCCCGCGACTACCAGGCTCGTGGTCGGGGATCTGGAAATGGATCTGCTGGCCCGGCGCGTCAAGCGTGCCGGCCGCACCATCGAGCTGAAACCCAGGGAGTTTCGTCTCCTTGAGTACCTGATGCGCCACAGTGGCCAGGTGGTGACCCGTACGATGCTATTAGAGCAGGTCTGGGACTACCATTTCGACCCCCAGACGAACGTCATCGACGTGCACGTGAGCCGGCTACGGGGAAAGATCGAAAAGGATTTCGACTCACCTTTGATTCACACCATTCGCGGTGTGGGATACGTTCTCCGTGTACCCGAAGACTCTTCTTCGTAGCTCTTCGTTTCGCCTGGCGCTGGCCTACGGAACGCTCTTCGCGGCTTCGGCGCTGGCGATTCTCGCCTTCGTGTACCTGGCGACAACGCGTTACATGCAGCAGCAGGCGGACGAGACCATCGAGGCCGAGATTCAAGGTCTCGCCGAGCGCTATCGTCTGACGGGTCTTTCCGGTCTCACGTCCCTCATTCGGCAACGGCTCGACCGGAGCCCGGCGGGGTCCTCGATCTATCTGCTCACCGATGCCGGATTCAACCCGCTGGTCGGCAACCTGAGCCGCTGGCCTACCGCCGCCGATGCCGTTTCCGACGAAAGCGGTTTTCTGAACTTCGATCTCCGCTCACCGGGTCATCGGGCTCGGGCGAAGCCCTTTCTTCTCGCGGAGGGGTTCCGGCTGCTCGTCGGTCGCGACATGTACGAGCTCCAGTCGGTTCGCTCGCTCCTCCTGCGCACGATGGCCTGGAGCGTGGCTCTGACCCTCGCTCTCGCTTTCGCGGGAGGGCTGGTCGTGAGCCGGAGCCGCCTGAGGCGCATCTCCGAGATCAACGAAGCCATTGCCGAGGTCATGTCAGGAAACTTGAACCGTCGCATCGCCATCGAGCCCACCGGTGACGACATCGAGGATCTGGCGGTTCGCCTGAACCAAATGCTGGATGAGCTCGAGAAACTCGTCGAAGGGGTGCGCCGCGTCTCGGACGCCGTCGCTCACGATCTTCGCACACCGCTCGCTCGACTCAAGACGAGGCTCGAGCGCCTTCTCAAAACGAAAGGGGATCCGGAAATCGAAG
>DASPGQ010000683.1 GCA_035620555.1 Vicinamibacteria bacterium | reverse complement strand
CATCGGAGACGTGGGGCAGAATGCCTGGGAAGAGGTGGATTTTCAGCCCGCCGCCAGTTCAGGAGGGGAGAACTACGGTTGGCGTCTGATGGAAGGCACCCACTGCTACGAGGTGGGGAACTGCAACCAAAATGGCTCCCTGACGCTTCCGATTCTGGAGTACCACCACACGCTTGGATGCTCCGTCACCGGGGGCTACCGTTATCGTGGCTCGGCAATCCCGGCCCTTCAGGGGATGTATGTCTATGGGGACTATTGCCACGTCCGGATCTGGGGAGCTTTGCCAAATCCGGTTGCCGGCTGGGACTCGGTTCAGCTTCTCTTGGCTCCACAAGCGATCTCGAGCTTTGGAGAAGACGCGACCGGGGAGCTGTACGTGGTCGGCCACGCCGCGACGAATGGGACACTGTATCGAATCACCGAACCGACCGCGCAGGCCGGTCCCGAGATCGCGGTAAGCCCCGGCTCCCTGGCGTTCGGGGCCCAGCTCGTCGCGGGCGGCCCAACGGTACCTTTGAACCTCTCGATCCGAAACGTCGGCACCGCAAATTTGACGATCACGGGCGTGATTCTCGGCGGTTCGAACCCGACGCCGTTTGGCGTGATTTTCGACACCGGCCAAGGTGTGCTCGCGGCCGGGCAAGAGCGGACGATCGCGCTGGATTTCGATCCGAGCCAGCTCGGAGAGCACTTCGCCCAGTTGACCATCCTCTCGAACGACCCGGACGAGGGTGCGACCGAAGTGCCGCTCACCGGTCTGGGTGCGGTGCCCCCCACCAGCACGGTGATCCATTGTCTCCTGAACACGAGCGTGGTCTTCGCCGCGGCCGAGACGCTGGACGCCGCTGTCTGTCCGATCGTGGCGCCGGGAGATGTCACGTTTCTTGCCGGACAGCGGATCGCGTTGTGGGAAGGGATCTCGGTAGGCTCGGGAGCCACCTTTACGGCGGGAATCGATCCGAACCTCCGTTATCTCACCTTGCCCAAGGCCGTGGTCGTCGAAGAGTAAGAAATCTCACGCCGTCACGTGAGAAGATCCCACGCGTCGCGTTTTTCGAGGTACTCCTGGGGGATCCGGTCGATGAAGCGCGAAGGCATGGGCAAGGCATAACGGTTTCGCGCGATCTCACGAGGCCAGACGACATAGAGTGAATCCTTGGCGCGGGTAACGGCGACGTAGAGGAGACGAAGTTCTTCGTCGAGCGCTTCCTCGTCGACCTCGTCCTCGAAACCCGACACCATCGGGATGGCGCCGTCCAGCGCCTGAATGACGAAGACGGCTTTCCATTCGAGCCCTTTGGCCGAATGCATCGTCGAGAGCACCAGCTCGCCTTTGGAGGAGCGGCCCGCGAGGCCTTGATTCCGCGAAGCCGTCGGCGGCTCGAGTGTCAGGTCCGAAAGCATCGACGTCATGCTGCGGTAGCGCTCCACGAGGCCGACGAGCGTTTCGAGATCGCGCTTGCGCCGCGGCCAGTCATCGAACCGGGTTCTCAAGATGGGATCGTAGGCCTCGACGGCAGCTTCCAGGCATCGCGCCGGCTTGTCGCGAAGCGGCTCGAGCTCCGAGAGGAAGAAAGCGAGCTCGTCCAGACTCGCACGCACTTTGCCCCTCGCCGAATAACTTCTGAGCCCTGAAGCGAGAGGCTTTCCCAGAATCTCCTGCTGAATCTTTCGCGCCCCCGTTTTCCCGATGCCTTCGCGCATGAGGAGCACGCGCGAAAGCGAGAGATCGTCCGAGGGAAGCTCGACGAGCTTCAGGTGAGCGAGAACGTCTTTGATGTGCGCCGACTCCATGAAGCGGAACCCGCCGTACTTCACGTAAGGGATGTTGCGTGACGCCAGCTCGACCTCGAGCACGAAGGCATGGCGGCTCGCACGGAAGAGGACGGCGATCTCCGAGAGTGGTACCCCTCGGTTGCGAAGCCGCTGGACTTCCCCGGCCACATAAGCGGCCTGTTCTTGCTCGTCGGAGCAGGCGACGAGAAGCGGCAGGGCGCCTCCGGTTTTCTCGGTGAACAGGTGTTTCTGAAACGCCTCGGACATCTGGACCATGAGCGCGTTGGCCACGTCGAGCACCGCCTGGGTGCTCCGGTAGTTCTGCTCCAGTGTGACGACTTTCGCGTCGGGGAAGCTCTCTTTGAAGTCGAACAGGTTCCGATGGTTCGCCCCCCGAAATGCGTAGATGCTCTGGGCGTCGTCGCCCACGACCATGATGTTCCGCGACTCTCCGGCGAGGAGATGAGTGATCCGCGCTTGGAGGACGTTCGTGTCCTGGTACTCGTCCACCATCACGTAGCGATAGCGATGATGGACGCGGGAGCGTGCGTCGATGCTCTCCTCGAGCAAGCGGATTAGGAGAACGAGAAGGTTGTCGAAATCGACGAGGTTTCTTTCCTTCTTGTATCTTTCGTAGCGGCTCGCTATCACGCCGAGGTAATCGACGACCTCGAAGAACTGCGGATACTCCCGAGCGACCACGTCCTCGATCGGTATCTGCTGGTTCACCGCCTTGCTGAGAATCGATCCGATCGTCTCCCGTCGAGGGAGATCGATGCTCTTGTCCGTCGCCTTCAAGTCGGTGCGGATGCCGCTGAGAATGTCGAAGGTATCCGCCTGATCGAGAATCGTGAAGTTCGAGGGAAGGTCGATGTCACGGCCATAGCGACGAAGCGTGGCGTTGGCGAACGAATGGAACGTGCCCCCACCGACCGGCTCGCGATCGCCGCCAAGGATCTTCGACGCCCGCGTGATCATCTGCTCGGCGGCGCGCCGGGTGAACGTCAAAAGCAGGATGGTCTCCGGCCGGATGCCGGCCTCGACGAGCTTTACCAGGCGATGCACGAGCGTATGGGTTTTTCCCGTGCCCGCTCCGGCAATGACGAGGACGGGCCCGTCCACGATGGTCGCGGCTTCCCGCTGCGCCGTGTTCAAGCTATCGGACATGAAACCAAAACGCTATCACGAAGCAACGTCCAGCGTTTTCGCGTCGCTTTTGGAGGTGTTTCCGGTTCTCCTCGCAATCCCGACCCGATTGATGTAGCGTATGCCACTCGGAGGTGCGAATGTTGAAGACGACCACGTGGCTCGGGGTTCTTGCCGCAAGCGTCCTGCTCGCTTGCGGCGGAGGAGGCTCTGCCCCGGCGGCAAGCGAAGCGCCACGGATCGAAGCGAACGAGATCGCGGAGGCGCTTGCCGATGCCGACGTCATCTTGCTCGACGTTCGCGAACCGGAAGAGCTCGAAGAGCTCGGCACGATCGAAGGGTACGTCAATATCCCCATCGATCAGCTCGCCGACCGTCTCGATGAGCTGCCGCGAGACAAACGCATCCTCACGGCTTGAAACGGCGGAGGACGTGCCGCGCGTGCCGCGGCCTTGTTGCAAGAGAACGGATTCGATGTGGTTGGTTTCTGCGGGCTAAAGGACTACGAGGGAGAGAAGATTTACCCCAAGTCGTGAGCGCTTCAACCCCTAAGGGCCGACGCAATCTCCTCCACCTGGGCTCGCTCGAGGCCGGGAGTGAAATGCGTGAGTCGATCGACGATCTCCGCCGTACCGAAGTATTCCTTGCCACAATGCAGGTGGAGGAAACCTCCCGGTGAAAAGCGGCCCTCCACTTCGTCGTAGAAGGTGAGTGCGATTCGCCACGCGTCCTTGGGGATGGCCTCGCGGCAGCTGCGGCAGGCCGACCGGCCGGTGCGGGCGCGCTCCACGCCGCGGAGTCGCGGGAGGCGCGGATACTCGAGACCGAGCCTGGCCTGCGACTCGAGCTTTTCGCGCTCAAAGAGGTCTTGTCTCGTGTCGGTCGCGGCCTCGAGAAAGGCATCGGGACGGGTGTAGGCGCCGCAGAGCAGGTGAAACCAGAGTGTCAGCTCGTTCTCCGCGTCGAACGGATTCGGGAGCCGCACACCCAGCCGAAGATCGCCCCGGGCTATAGGGCGTCCACAACCGCGGCATTTCGCCCGGCCGCTCGGCGCGGCCTCGATCGAATGTGGCATCGGCCCAGTGTATCCCGGGGCCGTGCGGAACGAATCGTACCTTGCCCAGAATTGCGCCTGAAAACGAATGCCTTTATAGTTTCATCTGATGAAGGAGACCACCCGAGTTGCCGAGCGACCCGAGCCGGGAATGGTCCTCTCCAAGGCCTTCTAGCGCGCCGCGGACAAGCTGGGGCTCGCTCAGAAGGACCAGGCGCGTGTTCTGGGAGTGAGCTCGGCTAGCGTCTCCCGGCTCGCCGCGAGCTCCCGCGAGATCGATCCCGAGGGCAAGGAAGGGGAGCTCGCTCTCCTGTTCGTGCGGCTCTTCCGGAGCCTCGACGCCCTCACCGGTGGAGACGAACAGAAGGGTCGCCTCTGGCTCCATTCCGAGAACCACCATCTCGGAGGGGTTCCCGCGGAGCTCATCGCGACGGTCCAGGGTCTGGTTCGTGTCGTCGAGTATCTGGACGCGGTGCGGTGCCGGCTATAACTCGAAGCCGCTGACTCGAAGAAGGAGCATCGCCGCCACCGGGAAACGCTGCGTCTTTTTCGTGAGCAGTTCGAGGTCCGCGGCCGACTGCCGTCCCCCGCGACGTAGCCGGTTGTGAATTCCCGGTGCGGTATGCTGCCTTCGTGAGCGCTCTCCACGATCTGATTCCCGAGCCCGACCGAGTCGAGGTCGACCGCGTCGATGCGGCCGTCGATGAACACCGCGCCTGGGAGGTTATACGACACGGTAACCTCGCTCGCTCCGCCTTGATTCGGGCGCTGTTCGCGCTGCGCACGCTTCCCACGCGGCTTCGGGGAGGCGAGGTCGAACCGGTGGCGATGCGAATCGATGACATCGTGGGCCAGCCAGGCCCAGGATTCCGGCTTCTGGCGGAGTCGGAAAGAGAGGTCGTCGTCGGGGCTATTGGAAAAGTCTGGGAGCTCGACATTCCCTTCGTCGATATCCGAACCGGCGACGAATTCGCCCGCTTCGACGAACCGGGCTTCACCAAAGTCGCCTGGGCGCTCCGCTCCCTTCCGCGGGGCGAGCGAAACGCGCGTCTCGAGCTCGAGCTGAGAGTGCGCTCGACCGACGAGGAGGCGCGACGTCACTTTCGTCGTTACTTCCGGATCATCGGACCGGCGTCCCGGTTCATTCGCCGCGAGGTTCTGGCGTCCTTCGCCAGGGAACTGGGTCTCCCCGAGGACGAGGAGAACGAGCGCAGGCTGCCCGGGGACGAGCTCATCCCCGACGCTTCCACTCGGCTCACGCACGGAATCATCATCGAGGCGCCGCGGGAATCGATCTGGCCGTGGCTCGTCCAAATGGGTTGCCGGAGAGCGGGCTGGTATAGCTACGATCTTCTGGATAATGCCGGGGTCGAAAGCGCGAAGGAGATCCATGCCGAGCTCCAGCAGATAGAAGTTGGTGATGTCCTGCCGGCAACGCCCCAAGGGGAGGACGGCTTCGAGGTCCTGCGTGCCGAGCCACCGCGGGTCCTGATCCTGGGAGGCCTTTTCGACCCGGATGCGAAGACTCAGCTCCCGTTCGCCAACGAACGTCCCGAGAGGTACTGGCACGTGAGCTGGGCATTCGTTCTCGAGCCCCTCGGTCCGGGCGAAACGCGATTGATCGTCCGCGCGCGAGCGGCCTTCCCGAAGACGGGGCGTCTTCATGCTTCGTGGATCCGTTCCGTCCACCATTTCATGGAGTCGGCGCAGCTTCGCGGTCTGAAGGCGCGCGTCGAGGGAAGCTTGCCCCGAGACAGCTGGCGTGACGTCTCGAGAGGCCTGCTCGGTTCGGGGGCGATGGTCTTGAGCTTTCTGACTCCGTTCCTGCGCGATGCGCGTCAACACTGGGGTCTCGATGCCGAGACGGCCGGACGCGGCTATCCGGGTGACGAGCTCGTCTCTGAACCGCGATGGAGCTGGACTCACGGAGTCGCGATCGACGCATCGCCGGACGACGTCTGGCCTTGGGTCGCTCAAATCGGCGCCGACCGCGGCGGATTCTACAGCTACCAGTGGCTGGAGAACCTCGCCGGCTGCGACGTGAAAAACGCCGAGACGATTCATCCCGATTGGGCGCACCGCGAGGGCGACGAGCTCGTGCTCCATCCGAAGCTTCCGGCCATGAAGGTGGTCGCGGTCGAGCCTGGCCGCTACTTCGTCGCCTGCGCGCCCCGCGAAGAAGGCTCGCACTGGGTGTCGGCAAGCTGGCTGTTCTTCGTGGAACCGCTCGACGCCGGCCGCAGCCGGTTCATCAGCCGCTTTCGATCCGACTGCTCCGACGATCTCGCCACGCGGTTAGCCTATGGGCCCCTCATCACCGAGCCCGTGGGATTCGTCATGGATCGGCGGATGCTCCTCGGCGTCAAAGAGCGCGCCGAGAGAGGGTCCTGACGCCGTGCGGGCGTGGAAGAACGCCGGCGGTTTACGAACGGGAGACCGACGGCCTGTGGGCCTCGATCGTAGACGTCGGTGTGAACGCCAGACCTCGCTTCCCGTTTGGCGATGATAAAGGCCCTCACACAAGTTCCTGCACGGCGCGATGTCCATGCGTGATGGCCGAGTTGGTGTCGGCCCTCGCACCGGCGTCCGAGTTGGCGATCGCGATGCGACCGAACGGCCGCCGGCCCACGACCCAGGGCTTGCTCTCTTCATTCGGCCATTCGGGCTCCCACAGCAAGCCGGGACTGTAAGAGTACCCGTGGGGCCATCGATTGACGGTGATCGCCTCGATGTCCCGGTCCGCGTCGAAGCCACCCTTCGACAGCGCCGCGTCGAGCTGATCGCGCACGTGCCGCTCGAACGTGTCGAAGGAGGTGCGCAAAAGCGTTCGCCGCCCCTCGCGCCACTGGTCCGGGCCCTGGATGTCTGCGAAGAAGGGGACGTAGCACATATGTACGACCATGGGATCATCCGGTGATTTGCCGAACGCGTACTCACCGAGCGACACGGGGTAGTCGAGCTCGACCTGCTTGAAGAAATCGCTGGTGTAATAGACGTAACGGATCCCGAGGTCCGCGAACGCGCGCCAGTTCCGGAGACCGACCTTGGTATAGGTCAGCGGCACCTTGACGTTGTAGCTCAACCCCTTCACCTGCTCCTCGGGCAGCTCGGGACAGAGGTGCGGTATCGCGCTGTTGTAACAGGCGAGAATGCACCAGCCGGCGCGCACGGTGCGCGCCTTGCCCTGATGGACGTAGGTGACGAGCACCGCTTTTCCGTCGTCGGTATGCGCCACATTCACCGCGGTGCTGTTCAGCCGGATCCGCATCGACGCGCCGTCCCGATCGAGCTTCGAGTAATCGACCCTCGCGGTAACGACGTCCTCCATGGTGGACCCGGGCACGGCGTCGGGTAACAACGAACGGACCAGTAGCCTCGCAACGGAGGCGTTTCCGTCCGGAAAGTGAAAGATGTACGGCTCACTGCCCCGGTATCCCACGCGCGGCATGGTGTACTTGAGACCGGGCATGCCGCCGCCGTCGTCGTAGGAAGGCACCGACAAGGCGGGCACTTCATCCATACCGACGCACCAGAAGCTCATTCCCCAGCGCCGGTAGATCTCCAGAACCTGATCGTCGAGTTTGACGTAGTCCCTCAGGTAGTCGAGATAGCTGGTCTTGGCGAGCAGCTTCCGCTTCTCTTCGACGCTCATACCCGGCAGGTAATCGCGCTCATCGGTGAAGGCTCGAACGAGGTCGGCGCGGGCCTTGTCGCTGAGCGGAGCGTCCGCGGCAAACTCGTGCCAGGGTCGCGTACCGTAACCGGTAACGAGCTTGCGCTGGCCGAAGTGCTCCTGGTCGAAAAGAATCGCGTAGCTGAGGCCGAGCTCGTCGTAGAGCTTCTGATCGAAGTACTGGTAAAAGCGCTGGACATCGATCCCGATATCGACGAGCAGGTTGCGCGCTACGTCGCTGTAGGACGAGGGCGTGTCAATCGACTCCGTGCCGCCGTAACCGATGAGCGTCCTGCCGCCGGCGCTGAACTCGTTTCGTTTTGCGTGTCCGCCGAAATCGTCGTGGTTGTCGAGGATCAGCACCCTCGCGCCACGGCGCGCCCGGGTGAAGAAATGCGCCGCGGACAACCCGCTGATTCCGCCGCCGACGATGACGAGATCGTGTTCTTCCTCCGGATCGCCCGCTGGCCATTCGCGACCGTCGACGCGCGCATGCATGACCTCCCAGGAGCCATCATGGCTTCCACGCATGCCCGTCAAGGCCGGCGGGTAGTAGTCGGAGCCGAGAGAGAACTGCGTAGCTTCCGCACCAAAGACTTCGGTGTATCGCGACAGCAGAGAGGCACCAATGGCTATACGGGTGCCGTTGAGAAAGTCACGACGGGTGATCCTGTCTTTCACGGTTCTTCTCCAGACTTCAGGGCATTGTGAGTCACGATACGTGTGAAGTCCAATGCTCGACCCGCCCCGGCGCCAACAGCGGCATCAAGTACAGCGTGTCGTAAAGCGGTTCGTCACCTCTGGAACTTTACCTCGCCCCCGATGATGGTGTAGGCGACCGAAGCCGAGCGGATCTCGTCGTCGGGAACAGTGAGGATGTCCTTCGTCAGGACGGTGACATCGGCGTACTTCCCCGGGGTGAGCGAGCCTTTGACGTCTTCCTCGAACGCGGCGTAGGCGTTATTGAGGGTGTAGGACCGGAGCGCCTGCTCCCGGGTCATCGCCTGCTCCGGGAGGAAGATCGATCCATCGGGAAGCTCCCGGGTCACCGAGCAGTGGAAGCTCGCGATGGGATCGATCTCCTCGACCGGAGGGTCGGTCCCGTTCTGGACGACGGCGCCCGAATCGATCATCGAGCGGTAGATGTAGCCTCGTTCCTTCGTCCGCAGTTCCCCGAGCCGATCGACGACCCAGGGGCCGTCCGAGCAGGCGAAGATGCCCTGGATTCCCGGTATTACTCCGAGCTTCGCGAAGCGCGGAAGATCGTCGGGATGGATCACCTGGGCGTGCTCGATCCTCCACCGGTAGTCGCTCTTTTCCGGGTGCCGCGCGAACTCCTTCTCGTAGATGTCGAAGAGCAGCCGGACGGCCCTGTCCCCGATGCCCTGGATCGCCATCTGGTAGTCGTGCTCGACCGCGAGCGCCGCCGAAGCCTCGATGTCCTCGACCGGTGTGACGTTGAACCCCACGCTGCGGGGGAGATCGCTGTACGGCTCGAGGAGCCAGCCGCCGTGAGTCCCGAGCGCCCCATCGAGAACTTTCTCCCCGATGGTGCGTACCGTGAGAAACCCGTTGCCCCGGCCCACCGTCCGGTACCTGGCGAGCCTGTCCTTCATATCCTCGGCCGTTTCCTGCACGGCGACGTAGAGGCGAAGGGGCAGGTTGCCTTCGTCCGCCATCCTCGCCAGAAGATCGATGGTTTCGAAGGTCGAGCCCATGTCCTGAAAGCTCGTGATGCCGTTCCGGATCGCGTCCTCGGCGGCGAGCCTCACCTGTTCCCGCTTCGACGCTTCGATCTCCTCGGTCGGGCGCTCCCTCTGATAGCGATCGAGAGCATCCCGCGCTGGCTGGGCGGCTGCCTCCCGAAGCATCCCGATCGGGTTCCCCTTCGCGTCCCGGACGAGCTCTCCTCCGGGCGGATCCTTCGTCTCCCTCGAGATGCCCGCCGCTTCCATCGCCTTCGCGTTCACGAAGACGCCGTGGCCGCTCGTGTGGCTCAGGAACACCGGATTCTCCGGGCTTATCCGAGTCAAGCTCTCGTGGGTGGGGAGCCCTTCGACGCTCGGCTCAGGATGACTCTCCCACTTGTCCTGGTGCCATCCGCGGCCAACGATCCATTCGCCCGGAGCAGAGCTCGCGACGGCCTCTTCCACCATCCCAACGATCTCCTCCCAGCTCTTCGCGTGGCGAAGCTCGAGCTCCTGGAGCGATGCTCCATAACTCATGTAGTGGCCGTGGCCCTCGATGAGCCCGGGGACGGCGAGCATCCCCTGGAGGTCGATGACCCGAGTGCCGTCTCCAATGTAACGCTCGATCTCGGCGTCCGTTCCCACGGCGACGATGAGCCCCTCCCGGCTGGCGAGCGCCTGCGCCTCCGGCCTCTCGTCGTCGACGGTGACGATCTTTCCGTTTCTCAGGACGAGATCCGCGGGCGGCTCCGCCGGATCCTCGCAGGAGAAAACCAACAGAAGCAGAAAGAGAGGGGAATTCTTCATGGTTGACGCCGCCTAAGGGGCGGTATATTGACACAAGAGTCTCGTCTTCTGTTCACGGTCGCCCCGGCAGACCGCCGGCGGTTTACGAACGCGGTGGCCACGGATCTCGGACCTCGAGTGAATCCCGGTCCCACTTGCCGAGATCGGCAGCTGCCCGGTAGGTGGTCTCGAGAAACTCCATCAGCATCCTATCGGGGTCTGCGGCGGTACGAACCACGTCGTAGGGGAGCACGAACTCCCCAAGGTCATCAGCGAACGAAGCCCCTTCGGGGCCGACGGGTGAATCGCCGAAGCCACTCGGCGCGGGATAGGCGTAGGAGTAGAAGATCGGATGCGGGTAGGCGGCGCCGCCTGGCCAAAAGCCCGCGCTCGAGACTTCGTGAGAGTAGGCCTCCCGTGTGATCCAGTCCGCAAGGTTCGGGATGCCTCCGGGATGCACCGGCGCTTTCCGACCCGAGAACCGAGTCACGGCGAGGTCGAAGCTTCCCCAGAAGAAGTGCACCGGGCTCACTTTTCCGATGAATCGTGAGCGAAAGGCTTCGAACACCCGATCGGTCTGGCTGAGCACATGAAAGAATCGACCCGCGTACTCGCGATCGTACGAGTCATGCTCCTCATCCCGGTCGAATGGAGGAACGCCCTCTACCTCGTTGGGACGCCGGTCGATCTCGACCTCTATGTCCAGCTCCTCGAGAGAGGTCATCAATAACTCGTAAAAACCTGCCACCGAGCGCGGCTCGAGCCCGAATGCCCTGAGCTGCCCGTCGCTCGTCCGGACCGTGAGCTCGTGAGAGATGAAGTCGAAGTCGATCTCGAAGGTGCGCCGTCCGTCGGGAATCGGAGACGTGGTGAGGCCGCGCGACGTCACATAGAGAGTCACGTGCCACGAGTGGTTCACCCAAGGCGATTTGGCGAGGCGGATCTTCCCCACGATCTGCGTCCACATATGGAGCGTGTCGCGGGTGTCTTCCCAGGCCTGGTAAGGAAGCTCGGGCCATGTTTGGTGAGTCATCGTTCCACCTCCCTGTAGGCTGGGATTGTAGACCAGGGCGATGTCGTGCGGTTGCTCACTCGTGGCGGAGCGCGATGACCGGATCCACTGCGGCAGCCCGTCTGGCGGGCAGGTAGCAGGCGACGAGAGCGCCTGCCGCGGGCAGCACGGTCACGATCCCGAAGGTCAGGGGGTCCACGGGACTCACGCCGAACAGCATGCTCGTGAGCCAATGCATCGATAACAGAGAGAGGAGGACGCCCAGACCAATGCCGGCAAGGGACAGACGAAGCCCGGCCGACAGCATCATTGCCACGATGTCTCTTCGAGAAGCGCCGAGAGCGGCGCGGACACCCACCTCGTGCGTACGCTGCCCCACGTGGTAGGAGAGGACGCCAAAAATCCCCAACAACGCCAGCGCGAGCGCCAGCACACCGAAGCTTCCGATCAGGACCATGGCGAAGCGATCTCGAGCCACAGAGCTCCGGACCAGTTCCCGAAGCGGCATGACGCCGTACGCGGGCTGCATGGGATCCACTTCGAGCACCGCCCTCCTGAGATCTGGCACCAGCGCTTCGGGCTCAACCTCGGTGCGAACGGCGATGTTCATGATCAAGTACGAGCGCTGCGCATGAGGCAGGTAGAGCTCCGCTCTCGGCATCGAGCGGAGGCCATAGAACCGGACGTCGTTCACCATGCCCACGACCTCATAGGGGTAGGTTCCAGCGGTGCTGTAGTCGATCACCAACCGCTTGCCGATCGGGTCCTCACCGGGCCAGATCTGACGTGCCAGGATCTCGTTCACCATGACGACTTTGGACGAGTCCGGGGTATCGGTGTCGTCGAAGGCTCGCCCTCGCAGAACGGAAATGCCGAGCGTCGGGAAATAGCCCGGTGTGGCCATGCGAATGTCGGCTCGGCGGGAGCCTCCCGGTGGTGGAATCTCTCCCTCCGCCCAGATGGGCCGATCGAAATCGGGCCCGATCGGACTCATGGGTAGCGCGGTGACCCCTCCGACCGAGACGACACCGGGTACTCCCGCGAGCTTCTCCGTGAGGCTCTTGTAGTAAGCACGAGTCTTGCCGCCGCTGTCGTACTCGTGGTTGTCGAGGGTGATCGGCAATACGATGACTTGGTCGGGACGAAACCCGACGTCGACCGCGATCAGGTGGACGAAACTTCTTACCAGGAGCCCCGTGGCCGCCAGGAGCACCACGGCCATCCCGAGCTCCGAGACGACCAGCAGCTTGCGCAAACGCTCCCAGCGCGCAGCACCTCCGGCCGTGCGGCCCGAGGCCTCGTTGATGGTGGCCGACAAGGCCTGCCCGGGCGAGGCCGCGAGTGGCACGAGCCCGAAAAAGACCCCGACGCACGCAGTCAAAACGGCCGCGCAGCTGAGCAGGCTCGCGCTGAGCCCGATATCGTTCCATCGAGGAATTCCCTCGGGCAACAAGGCTCCCATGGCGCTCAGGACACCGATCGCGGACGGGATAGCAAGCGCGCCCCCCAGGATCGCCAGCAAAAGGCTCTCGGCCAGGTACTGCCTCGCGAGGCGCGCGCGAGAAGCGCCGAGCGCGAGGCGAAGCACGATCTCTCTCTGGCGCTCGCCAATCCTCACGAGCTGGAGGCTCGCGATATTGACGCAGGCGACGAGCAGCACGGTGATCACCGCGCCTAACACGATGGCGAGCGTGGCTCGTGAGTCGCTCACGATGTCCTCGTAGAGCGGAACGAGTGCCACCTGCCAGCCATCGTTCGACTCGGGAAGCTCCTTTCCCAGAGCCGCCGCGATGGCGTTCATTCCTGCCTCCGCGGCATCGAGTGTGACACGCGTCTTCAAGCGCGCGATCGCGCCGAGATAGCGCTGATCGTGCGGCCGCTTGCCCTCGAAGCTCCAGGGAATCCAGAGCTCAACATCGGGACTGGGAAAGTCGAAGTCAGGGGGCATGACTCCGATAACGCGCCAGCTCTGACGATCGAGGACGAGGCTCTGGTCCAGGATCGAGGCGTCGGCCCCGAAACGTTGCTGCCAGGCGCGATGGCTGATGACCATGACCGGATCGGTGCCGGTGTGTGCGGCAGCGCTATTGAAAGTAGCACGCGCGGTTTCTTCAGGTGTGAACGTCCGTCCGAGCATGGGAGAGGTCCTCAAGACGGTGAAGAAATCCTCCGACACCTGGGCAACGTTCACGACCTCGACGGTTTGCTCGGTCGAAAGCGTGCGCCCCATGACGTACCAGGCGCCGATCCCTTCGAAGACGTCATTGCGGCGCCGCCAGTCGACCACGTCACCGGTGGATACCCCGGCAGGCTGGTAGGAATTCTCGGGGTGGGTGCTGAACACTCGCACCAGCTCGTCGGGATCCTCGAATGGGAGCGGAGTCAAGAGCACCGCGTCGACCAGACTGAATATGGCGGCGTTGGCCCCGATTCCCAGCGCCAGAGTGAGAATGACGATCGCCGCGAAAGCGGGATATTTGGCGAGCGACCGAACGGCCGACCGCAGATCTTTACCGATTCCCGACAGCAATGTGAACCTCCGTCCCGAGTGTATCGATCTCCACGCGAAGGGCGAGCGTCGCCCGGGAACGTTCACCGCCGACTCCTGGATTTGTGAGATCAACGCCTCCCAATCGGGAACTTGACCCTCGGCGGCAAAGCGTGCCTGTTCTGGGCTCGCGCCGTCCTCGAGTGCCGCGCCCTCGTACGCCTCCATCATCTCGGAGAGCTCTTGGACGACGCGAGAACGCGTAGCCTCGTCCCAGTCGACATGGCTCAATTGCTCTCGGACGTAGAGCGCCCAGTCACGCATTACGGGTTCTCGCCACGCGATCGATGGCGGCGACGAGCTCCTGCCAGGTGCCCCGCTGGCCCTTCAAGACACGACGTCCCTCCAGGGTGATCCGATACGTGCGGCGCCGACGCGCTCCTTCGTCCGTCTCACCTCGGATCCAACCCCGCTTTTCCAGCCGGTAGAGAATCGGATACACCGATCCGATGTGGAACTTGAGGACGCCCTCGGAACGCTCCTCGAGGAGCTTCAAAATCTCGTAGCCGTGCCGCGCCCGGTCTTCGACCAGTGAGAGAATCATCATCTCGGCGCTTCCGCGTTTGAGCTCGCGATCGATCGTCACGTCGACAATATACGTCGAGAACGTATATAAGGCAATGGCGAGGCGATGAGAAACTGGCGTTGTCTTCCCGGGGTTGTGAGATGCTATGAACCGCTGGCGGTTTCCACTCGTATTTCTTTGTAGCCTTCTGGAGGGACCTCGATGCGTGATTTTTTCCAGGACGTGCGCGTTGGGTTTCGGACGCTAGCGAAAGCTCCGATCGTCAGCCTTCTCGCGGTTGTCTCGCTCGGAGTCGCGATCGCTGGAAATTCCACCGTGTTCAGCATGGTGGATGCGATCCTTCTCCGCCCGCTTCCGTACCACGATCCGGACCGGCTCGTTTTGCTCTGGGAGGCGGATCCATCCAATCCTCTCATCGGTTTCACGCCGACGTCCCCGGACAACTTTCTCGATTTCCGTGAGGGGACGAGCGCATTCGAGGAGCTGAGCGGCATCCTGCCCGCAGCCGTCGGCCTGACCGAAGGCGATCGCCCCGAACCTCTCGTCGGGCTCGCGGTAAGCCGTGGGTTCTTCGAGATCCTCGGCGAGCCAGCGGAGCTCGGGCGGACGCTCCAGCCGTCGGACTACCAGCCGGGAAGCGACCATGTCGTCGTATTGAGCCAGGAGCTCTGGCAGACTCGTTTCGCTGCCGACCCGTCCCTCGTGGGAAGAACCATCTCGCTCAACGGTGAGCCCTACCAGGTTGCGGGCATCATGGCCGATGGCTTCGAGTTCTTCGATCCTCGGGTCGACCTCTGGAGGCCACTGGTGCTGAGGCGGGGAGAGACGCCTCGAGACGTCAAGAACATGAGCGTTGTGGGTCGCCTGAAACGAGACGTCACGATCGAAGAAGCGCGGGAGCAGCTGTCCATTGTCGCGGCGCGCCTGGCGCGCGAGTACCCGGAGTCGAATCGGGAGCTGTCGGTCCTTCTCCGGACGTTCCGCGAGCAGCTCGCTTCCGGTGGAAACACGGAGATCATGTCCCTTTTGCAGGGGGCGCTCTTCTTCGTCCTGCTCATCGCCAGCGCGAACATCGCGAATCTGTATCTGGCACGAGGGGTGGACCGGCAAAAGGAATTTGCCGTTCGCGCGGCGATGGGGGCTTCGCGAAGCCGTGTGATCCGCCAGCTCCTCATCGAGGCCTGCGTGCTCGCGATGGCTGCCGGGGCGCTCGGAACGATGCTCTCCTACTGGGGAATTCGACTCCTGGCCGCGGCTTTCGGCGACCAGATGTCCGACGCCTTCGCACCGCGGCTCGACGAGCGGGTCTTCGTCTTCTCGATCGCGGTATCGCTTCTCGCCGGACTCGTCTTCGGCATCGCGCCTGCCCTGTCGACCGCACGGGCGGACCTCATCGGAACGCTACACGAGGGAGGTCGCGCCGGCACCGGCGCGGGGCGGCGTCTTCTGACCAAGAGTCTGGTGGTGGCCGAAGTGACGCTCGCACTCGTCATGCTCGCGGGCGCGGGGCTCCTGGTGAGAACCTTTGCCGCCGCCCAGAACCTCGAAGCGGGAATATCGACCGAAAACGTGGTCGTGTTCGAGATGGAGCTTCCCGGAGAGCGCTACGCCGAGCCAACCGAACAAGCCGCATTTTTCGAGGAGCTTCAGCGCGAGTTGAGCTCAATCCCCGGCTCCCATTCGGCCACTATCGTGGACCATCTGCCTCGCAGCCCCTTTCCTCCTTCGGTAAACTTTGCGATCGAAGGGCGGACTTCGGACGAGGAAAGACCGAGCGCGACCGTCGTGACCATCGATCCCGGATACCTCGACGTGTTTCGCGTTCCGCTCTTTCAGGGAAGACCATTCTCGACCTCCGACCGGATGGGGGCCCCCGAGGTGGCGCTCGTGAACGAGGCCATGGTGCGAAACCACTTCGCGGGGGAAAATCCTCTTGGAGAGAGAATACGGCTTCATGAAAAAAGCCGTGAGATCGTCGGGGTCGTCGCCAACGTTCGCGAGGATATCTTTCGCTTCGATGCGGACGTTTCCCAGCCCATCATCTATCTTCCTCAAGCGCAATCGCCGTCTCCGCGGATCGCGGTCGCGCTCCGCGCGGTAGGCGATCCTCTCGCGCTTGCCGGCCCCGTTCGTGACGCCCTTCTGAGACTCGACTCGAGGCTCTCTGCCGCCGAGCTCCAGACGATGGATGATTTCGTGGCTCAGTTCTTCGTCGGCATGCGGGTTCTGAACACGATTCTCTCCGGCTTCGGCGGGGTGGCGCTTCTCCTCGCCGCCATCGGGATCTATGGGGTTATCGCGTTCTCCGTCTCCCGGCGGACCCACGAGATCGGGCTTCGCATGGCTCTCGGCGCCCGCGGTCTCGACGTCATTCGGCTCGTGGTGCGCGAGGGCCTGGTTCTCGTGGCGATCGGATTCGCCATCGGAGTCCCGGGAATCTTCCTGGTGAGCCGCGCCATTGCTGCCGCGCTGTCGGGAATCAGCGCCTTTGCTCCATCAACGGTGGGTGCTATCGCCGCCGGACTCTTCGCGGTGGCCTTTCTCGCCTGCTACATTCCCGCACGCCGTGCCGCTTCCCTTCACCCGTCCGTAGCCTTGCGCGCGGAGTAATCCGCTGAACGATATGGTAGGTTTCCTGATATAGGGAGCCCCATGAAGGTCGAGCGGCCTTGGAGGGTGGCTTTCGGGCTGATTGCTGCACTCGTGGTTCGTGCCGCGACCGCCGACGAGCGCCCCGTGCCCGACGAGCCCGAGGAGCAGTTTACCATTCTCGTTTTGACCGAGGAGCCGGACGACAGGGAGGCCAAGGTCCCACTGAGCAAGGTCACGGAGGAAGTCGCCAAACGGATCAAGGACCGGAAGAAATGGTTTCTCGTCAGCAAACGCCCCGACCGCGCGGAGCTTACCGTCGAAGTCATGAACCATGCCCTCGAGGAGCGCATGCGGACGCGCATGGAGTACCGGGTGGACGCTACCGGAACCAACAAAGAGCTCGTCGACATCACGTGGAACGAGGAGCATCACTTCATCGAGGCTCGAATCCATCTCCTCGGAGGCCACCAGACGCTCCTCACCGGCGCCGACGAACGCGAGCGGGGCGGAAGCCTCAAAGGCGCGGCGTCGGATCTGGCGGAGAAGCTCGAGGCCCTCGTGAAGGAACAATATTGGGATCTCGTGGCCCGGCGCGTCCGAAGTCCGTGATACGTCACCGCGACCCCTCACTCGTTGGCTTCTCGGGCGGGGGCACGTACTCCTCCGGCTGCGGCTCGAGGGGTTTTAGCTCGCGCCCCGCGAGTCCCGGGTGATTGCGGGCGATCGGATTGGCGCGGAACGAGGCGTAAAATAGACTCTCGACGCCCGGCGGGTTCCAGCCCGGGACGTCGCCATGGTACGGATTCAGGTACTCCCAAACGATCTCGCCGTTTGGCGTGACCTCGAAGTAACGCCCCTGGGGGCCCGAGCAGATCAGAGTGTTGCCGTTCTCGAGACGCACCGCGCCGGAGATGAAGGGCGCGTAGAAGCTTTCGCGCTCCGGAGCTTCGTAGACCCATAACGGCTTCTCCGGCCCCCAGGCCTCGCCTTCGGCGAGGGGATAGCCGCCGCTTCCGTCCACGGCGGGCGAAATCTCGACGACCGACGACCAGCCGCGCTCTCCGCCGTTGTTGAACACCGTCATGTTGCCAGCGCCCGCCAACCCCTCCGGGATCCAGATCGCCTGGTGCTGAGCGAACAGATGCTGTTCGCTCTTGTCTCCACGTCCGTAGGCTGACGGGTTGCCCCATCGATAGAGCAAGTCGCCGCCGCGTCCCCGCCGTCCGCCAGACGAGCCCCGCGCCTCGTCGGTCGTAGTCGAGTGATCGAGAATCCAGACCTCGCCCGTCTGCGGCACGCTGAGCGCGATCTGGTCGAGTTCCGGGTGATAGTCGATGGAGTTGATGTGCAGAAAGTCCGACTGCATGTCGTCGGCGGTTGCATTGTCCGGTACGTAGCCGAGGGCCTTGAGCTGTTCGAGCTCCTCTTCGTCCACGAAAGTCACGTTGCCCGCATTGATGTCGAGCCGATGGGGATGCTCCGCGGGCTCACCATAATTCGGCGCGTTCGAGTCCAGGTTCTGGACGAGGTGATCCCAGACGTGCCACTCCCAGACGATGCGAGCGTCGTCGGCTCCAACCGGCTCGATCTCGACGATCCACTCGGACCACAAGCCTTGCTCGGGAATGAGCCCGGGGAGACGACCCACGGCCGCGGCTTCTTCCTTGCTCTTCTGCTCCCACGCGAGCGCCAGGATGTTTCCATTGGGCAAGGGCTCGATATCGTGATGAAGGGCCCGCTTTTCGTCGACCATCCGCCACTCCCACAGGATCTCCCCGTCCCAGTCGATTCTCTGCAGGAAACCGCTGATGCCTCCGGCGCGGAAGTTCGGAGGCTCGGGAATCCGGGCGGAGCGGAGGAGCGTGCCGTCGTCCTGGAAGTAGAGCCCGGCACCGACTTTGTCGGTCTCCCAGGTGTGGACGACCCGAGCGTCCCGATCGATGAGATAGATCGTTCCTGACGTCAGCTGGCTGAAGAGCACGTAGGCATCCGAGGCGCCGGTCTCGTGAACCATCAGTCCACGGGGTTGCTTCTGCGAGGCGAGAATCCACGCCGGCGGGCCTTCGGTTTTCTCGGCCCCGGTCGTTGCCGCCGCCTTCTCGGAAGGGGAGTCAGTCCCTGGGCTAGCGCACCCGAATGGGATCAAAGCGCAGATCGACAGGAATATCGGGGCCACGGTTCTCAGCACGCTCGTCTCCTATCTCTAGTCTTCAATGCCGTGGCGGGACCCGCGATCGATCGAGCCGCCACGGCTCGGCCTTTGCGGCGCTTCGCGCCGATCTCGCGGCAGATGTCTTGGCTACCGCTCGGCAGGCTGGACTGTACTTTTTCATCAGCCTGCTGAGGGCTCGATGCCGTGGCGGCAAGGATAGGGGAGTCGTGAGCTTCTCGCAAACCATGCCGGTCGAGCACCGAACGTGTATAGTCACGCGGTGGTGAGCCTTCTTCTAGCCGTCGTGGTGGTGATCGCATCTGCGCCGGTTTTCGAGCCCGTTCAGCCCGAGCTCTTTTCGGAGCCCGGCGCCCAGCCCAATGCTTGGGCCGATTTCGATAACGACGGCGATCTCGACCTCTACGTCGGCATGCGGTACGGGCCGAACCGCCTCTACCGTAACGACTCGGGAGCGTTTCGCGACGTTGCCGGAGACGTCGGTCTCGACGTGCCGGACGATACGCGCGTCGCCGCCTGGGGCGATTTCGACGGCGACGGGCATCTCGATCTCTACATCGGCTTCCCCTTCGAAGAAGGACGTGGCAACCGCCTGTATCGAAATGATGGCGACGGTCGCTCCTTTAGCGACGTCGCCCCCCGCTTTGGCGTGGACGCCCCTGGCGTCACCCGACAGGCGAGCTTCATCGACTACGACAACGACGGCGACCTCGACCTCTTCGTCGCGTTTCGAGACCGCATCAACCGTCTGTTTCGAAACGACGGCGAGCGTTTCACCGACGTTTCCGAAAGCTCCGGCATCGGCGACCGAAGGCGCAGTGTTGGCGTCGCCTGGTTCGACATGGACGAGGACGGTGACCTCGATTCCTTCGTCGCGAATCAGAACGGAGATAACGACGGGCTCTTCAGGAACGACGGCGGCCGCTTCGTCGACGTCGCTCGAGACCTCCGAATGGATGGCGGCGAGCGCAGTGAGGAAATTGGAGGCGTGGGTCCGGCGGTGGTGGATTATGACAACGATGGTCACCTCGATCTCTTCGTCGCGATGTACGGCCCCGACGTCTTGTTCAGGAACGAGGGAGGCGGGCGCTTCACCGCCGTCGACGCCGGACCGGTGAACGACGACTATCACTCGACCTCCGCCGCCTGGGGCGATTACGACAACGACGGCTGGTCGGATCTATTCGTCGTGTCCTATTTGAGCGGCATTGCCGAGGTACCGGATCACCTCTACCGGAACGTTGCCGGGCGATTCGAGAACGTCACTCCCGAGCTCGTGCTCCAGAAGGGTGCGAGTCACGGGGTCCAGTGGGCCGACTTCGATGGCGATGGGGATCTGGACCTCGCCCTCGCCAATAACCATCCCGACGCGGGGCACCCTCTTTACCGCAACATACTGCATCCGGAAGCATCGCGCCGCTCTCTCCAGGTCTTCGTCGGGCGTCCCGGCTCCGAGGTTCGTGTGTTTCGACCCGGCACACGAGAAGTCCTTGGCTCCCGCCTCGTGGATACGGGCGGCGGCTACTGCTCACAAAACGTGACGTCCGTGCATTTCGGGCTCGGGCCCGTGGAGCGGGTGGACGTCGAGGTGACGACGCTCGGCAGCGACGGACGCCACGTGACACGCATCGAGAACGTGGAAGCGGGGGCCGGTCCCGCCCTCGTCGTCGAGCCCCGTTGAACCGGCGGCGGCTTCTTGTCGTCCAGGAGCCTGGCTGGTTTCGTCGCCACGCTCGTGCCGGCGCCGAAGAGCAGCGGCCTCGAAGCGACTCACGCTGTGCGGGCAGAGTGAATCTCCCCGTCAGCGCATCTCGGTGAGTGAGAGCGGCCGTTCGACGCGAAGCCGGAAGCGTCCCCGCCCGGTCTTTTGTATGCGGAGCGGAGCCTTGCGCTCCGTCAGCCGGCGCTCGAGCAGGATGAGCCGAGCTTCCAGGTTGTCGCCGATGTCGGGAAGGCGCAGGGTGGGGTCGAGCCGCAACTCCCGGTTCGTGAACTCGGTGCGCCGCTCACGCAGGTACTCGGAGACCAGCTTGCACAGAATCGCGCCGGCCACACCCTTGATTAGGTAGTCACCGTCGATGAATACACTGTCGTCCGCGGGGTAGTGCCGGACGGTCGCCGGCGGACCGGACAGAGGTGCGCGCGGCGTGCCGGCCACCGCGGCCGGTCGATCCGCCGATTCTCCGGCCGGCTCCAACTGGCGCATGGCAATCCCGATCTCCGCCGCGAGGACGACGAGGGCGTCCTCGTCGTCGTAACCGAAGCGCAGATCTTCGGGACTCTCGACGTAGAGCACACCGAAGAGCCGCTCACCGGTTAGGATCGGCACAGCAAGCTGGCTGCGAGATTCCGCGAGACCGGGCAAGGGAATCGTCGTCTCGAGTCTTTCTCCCAGACCCTCGCGCTCGATGCTCTCGCGGATGGCCCGGCCGTAGGAATACTCTGCGGTCATATGGGTGATTCGGATCGGCGTCCGTTGCTCGGCAGCCACTCCGATCACGCCACACCCGATGGCGACCTCGGAGCCGACTCCGGAGGGCTGATAGCCTCGGCTCGCCACCGTGTACAGGCGACTGCCGGCGGCATCGAGAACGAGGACCATGGAGTGACGGATGTCGAGAAGCGACTCCAGACATCCGAGTGCGTCGTCGAGCAGCCTTCCGAAGTCGGCGCTTCCCGCGAGCCGTTGAGAGCACACCCGGAGCGCGGTGAGCAAATTATGCTGGGGTTCAGGAAGGGACAGGATCTTTCCCCGCACCGACGAGATGTCCAGCACTCGATAGACGTCGGATCCCCGCAAGCGGAAGATTCCGGCCATGCCGGTGTGCGAGGCGATGCCGGCGAGCTTCGCCTTCATATTCTCGAAGAGGGGGCCTTCGGTCTCGGTGCGCAAATACTCGAGCTCGAGGCGGTATTTCGCGGCGGTGACGGGATGATTGACCAGAGCGACGGCGCGGCGATTCGCGAGGACGTTGTCTCGAGTCTTGCTGAAGAACTGAAACGAGAGCGCGACGTGGGAACAGTCCACGTAGTGCACCTGGGAAACGAAGGTGACGTTGGGAGTACCATCCGAGGCACAGGTCGCCACCGCGCTCGGAATCGCTCCATCCAGGCACTCGCGTATCGCTTCGAGCGTCAGCGGGGAGTCATCAGACATTCAAGGGTGCTCCGGCGCGGGGTCCTGGTGTCTGCAGGAATGCGGCGGTCGGATGGAACGTGATCCGCGAAACATTATCCGGGTCGCACCAGACCATCGCGCGGATGAGCTCCTCAGAGTAACCCAGCGGGCACACCTCGGCCACGAACGCCCTGACGTAACGTTCCATCAGCCGAGCATCGTCGTTTCGTCCGGGATTGATCTCGGCGTCATTCCCTTTGAGCTGGATCGTCTGGTGGGTGCTCGGCTGGGTGAAGGCGACGGCGATCGTCCTCGTCTCCCGAACCGCATCCGTGAACGGATCGGATCCCGGAGTCAGCACGGTGACCTGTCGCCGGTTGTCCGACACGAGACAGCCGACCGCACGGACGATGGTCGGCTGGTTCTGCCGGCCGGAGGAGGAGGCGATGATCGATACCCCGCCCTGGATGAAGTCGGAAGTCCCCTCGTCGATCAGCGGTCGCTCAGAGCTCACTCGGAAACGATGATAGCAGGATGCGAAGCGATTCGGATGTCCCGGGACTGTGCGCGTCAGGTCGAGGGTAGTGTCGTTACCGCGCGGCCGTGACCCGGATCTCGACGAGAAATTCCGTCGCCGCCAGGCGGGCCTCCACGCATGCCCGCGCTGGCGTATTGCCGGAACTCACCCACGCATCCCACACCTCGTTCATTTCTCCGTAAAACCGGATGTCGGAAAGCCAGATCGTCGCGGTGAGGAGTTTCGACTTGTCGGTTCCTGCCATGGCCAGCAGCTCATCGATCCGTGCGAGGATGCGCTTCGTCTGTTCTCCGGCGGAAGGCGCGGCCTCGCGATCGACCTGACCCGCCAGGTACACCGTGTCGTTGTGAACGACACACTGGCTCATGCGCGGTCCGATTTCGTGACGTTCTATTTTCATGGGGCCATTATACGGATGAACCCTAGGACGCCATGTTCCAAGCGCTGATCGGCGAGATGAAACATCCTGCCAGATGCTTCAGCAGTCTTCCTTATCGGGATGGGCTCGCTCCGCGAGACGCCGAAGCCGTCAACCAACCGCCTCACAGACCTCGATGAAAAGGTAAGAACACCCATCTCCCTCTGCCAGGAAGACGCATGCGAGCTTAGGTACAATATTCCTTGTTACGTCAAGGGACGCCGCGTCTGCTCCATTCCGAAGTTAAGCCTCTTCAGCCGGCTCGCAGACACGTCAGTTACATCTGCGTGTCTTTGGGCAAACGGCGTTTGTTCTGATCGTCCGCTCGCAGGGCGGTGCGCTTGACACCGCGACCCCAAGCCGAGTAAGAACCCCTTCAGGCTGGTAGCCTAGCACCTTTTTCAACCGTCACCCACCGAGGATCCGCTTTTGAGTCGGCTAGGTAGCCGGTTTCAAATGAAACTCTTTTTTTGAAAGGGGTGTTGAGCAATGAGTGAGGAACTCAACCAAGAAAGAATGGAAGCGTTTGTCGGAAAGGTCATGGGTGACGCGAGCGCCACGATGACAACCATCCTCGCCATTCTTGGGGATCGGCTCGGCTACTTTAGCGACTTAACCAAGAATGGTTCTTCGACAGCGGCCGAGCTGGCGAAGCGGACGGCTACCAACGATCGATACGCCAAGGAATGGCTCGGTGGAATGGC
>DASPGQ010000682.1 GCA_035620555.1 Vicinamibacteria bacterium | reverse complement strand
CGACGAAAACGTCCGCGATCTCGAGTAACCCTGCTTTGGCGGCCTGGATCTCGTCTCCGAGACCCGGAGCGAGCACGACGACCGTGATATCGACGGCGGCCGCGACTTCCACCTCGTCCTGCCCCGCTCCCACGGTCTCGAGCAAGATGAAATCCTTCCCCGAGGCTTCGAGGAGCACGAGGCCTTCGAATACCGCGCCCGCGAGACCTCCCACGTGACCGCGGGTGGCCATGCTGCGAATGAAGATTTCCGGATCGTCCGCCACCGATGTCATGCGCGCTCGGTCGCCGAGGAGGGCGCCGCCGCCAAATGGGCTCGTGGGATCGACGGCGAGCACGGCGACCCGCCGGCCCGATGTCCGTGCCTTTCTTGCGAGGGCGTCGGCGAGCGTGCTCTTGCCGACGCCGGGTGGACCGGTGAGGCCCACGACCAGCCCCCGCCGGCGGGAAGGGAGGACCCTCGCGATCAGCTCGCGCGCCTCCGGGCCCCGGTTCTCGACAAGGGTGATTGCCTGCGCCAGGGCGCGAGACTCTCCGGCACGCAGACGCACCACGAGGTCCTCGACATCCAAGGCCAGAGGATACCGGGCGGCTCAGAGATCGAGCAACTGGCGCGCGATCACCAGGCGCTGGATCTCGGAAGTGCCTTCGCCGATGGTGGTGAGCTTGGCGTCCCGGTAGTATCTTTCTGCGGGGTAATCGCGCGTGTAACCGTAACCTCCCAGGATTTGGACGGCATCTTCGGCGGCGCGGACGGATACCTCGCTCGCGTAGAGCTTCGCCATCGCGGCCTCTTTGGTCACCCGCTCGCCTCGGTCTTTCAGAAAAGCGGCTCGATGGATCAGAAGACGCGCGGCGTCGATCTGGGTCGCCATGTCGGACAGTTTGAATTGGACGCCCTGAAAGGACCCGATGGAGCGACCGAACTGCTTGCGCTCCTTGGCATAATCGCGGGCGCATTCGAAGCTAGCTCGAGCGATTCCGAGTGCGAGCGAGGCGATGCCGATTCGACCGCCGTCCAGAATCTTCAATGCGGCAACGAAACCCTCTCCCTGCTGTCCGAGGAGATGACAGCTCGGGACTCGACAGTTCTCGAAGACCATCTCGGCGGTATCGGACGCGCGATGGCCGAGCTTTCTCTCCTTCTTCCCGGCCCGGAAGCCAGGTGTTCCCTTGGGAACGATGAACGCGGAGATCCCATGCTTCGCCTTGCCCCGGTCGGTCACCGCCATCGCCACCGCCACGTCGCACACCGAGCCGTTCGTCGTGAAGGTCTTGCTCCCGTTGATGACCCACTGGTCTCCGTCGCGAACGGCGGTGGTCTCGGTCCCGCCGGCATCGCTGCCCGCGTTCGGCTCGGTGAGACTCCACCCTCCAATCCACTCACCCGTCGCCAGAGGCTTCAGGAATCTTTCTTTCTGCGCTTCGGTGCCTTGTTCGAAGATGTGGTTGGCACACAACGACACGTGCGCCGAGACGGTGATGCCGACCGAGGCGTCGGCCCGGGCGAGCTCCTCGATGAGGATCGCGTAATCCGCGTAGCTCAGGCCGGCGCCACCATACTTCTCGGGAAAGATGATGCCGAGAAAACCGAGCTCCCCGAGCTTACGGATGACCTCCGAAGGGAAAACCTCGTTCTCGTCCCATTGCGCGGCGTGGGGCACGATCTCCTGATTCGCAAACTCGCGGACCGCGCGGCGCAGCTCTTTCTGATCTTCGCTGTATTCGAAATTCATGTGTATGTTTCAATTGTAGTATTTGGAAATGAGGCAGGGGCGAATTTTCTCTCGCCGTGGACTTACCTAACGGTCAGTTCATGGTGAAAAAGATAAAGTGGATGGTGGGTGCCCTGGCGCTCCTCGTCCTGGTGTTTGTCGGCTACGGCGCCTGGCTCGTCGCCGTCTTGCCCGATGTGGTCTATCTAGCCGACACCGACCCCGGAGAGACGGCGCTCATGCGGGAGCGAGGTCCCGCACGCGCTCAGTTCTGGGTCCCGCTCGACGAGATATCCGAACGTCTCGTCCAGGCGGTGCTGATGGCCGAAGACGCCGGCTTCTACCATCACCGCGGGTTCGATCTTCACGAGATACGCGAGGCGCTGGAGCGGAACTGGGAGGAGGGGCGCACGGTACGGGGTGCCAGCACGATCAGTCAACAGCTGGCGAAGAACCTCTTTCTCTCGACGGAGCGGACCTACGGGCGGAAGCTCAAGGAGGCCATTCTGGTCCATCGCCTCGAGAAGGCGCTTTCGAAAGATCGAATCCTGGAAATCTATTTGAACGTCATCGAATGGGGTGACGGCATCTACGGCGCCGAGGCGGCGGCCCGCCGAACGTTCGGAAAATCTTGCGCCCGCCTCGATGCCGTCGAGGCCGCCACCCTGGCGGCGATGATTCCCAATCCACGGCGACTGGACCCGTGCCGCAGACCGGAGTCGGTGCGCACGCGACGCGAGCGCATCCTGACGTGGATGCACAAAGCCAAGCATCTCGATGAAGCCGAGCTCGCTCAGGCGCTCGAAAGTGAGCCGCGACTCGTCTGCTCCGACCTGGTCGGTGAGGAATAGCGCCTCGGGACAAGGAGGATAAGGGGATAATGGGGGATGAGGAGAAACGGAATCTCCCTATCTCCCCAATCCCTCTAATCCCCTTTCTTACAGGGATTCTCCGATCCCGAATCCCTTCAGAAGCCTGGCACCTTCCCCGCTTTCTTGTAGCACTGGAAGATGATGTGCCAGCCGACCGCGATGATGAGCAGCCAGAAGACCCAGTAGAACTGTCCGGGAATCCCGAGGTTTCCGCCGGCGAAATAGGTCGTGTGCTGGCCGATCATCGCCCAGAACAGAGGAAGCGACATGTAGGTATTGTGCTTCGAGCGCAAACCCGCAAGGGCCGCGAGGGCGGGCTCGGGAGCCTCGCCCTTCTTGACCGCGCGAATGATCTTCTGCTGGGCCGGCCAGATTCGGTACCACACGTTGAACGCCATCGCGCTCCCGAACAGAGCTCCCGTGTGGATCAGGGTTCCCCGGTAGCTGAACTCACCGAAGTAGACGAACAATGCCACGACCACCGAGAGCAGGATGAAAGTCACGATGACGGCGCCGCGCACGTTCGCGGCGATTCCGCTCTTCCAAATCGCATCGTAGACGAACACGCCGAGAAAAGTGATCGCGACCATCACGATGGGACCCACGCCCCAGCTGGCTCCGGTCGCGAGCGCCTGGCCGCCGTGGTAGTAGACGACCAGTAAAAGCAGCACGCCCGTGATCCAGGTCCAGGCGGCGCCCCATCGAAACCAAAAGAGCGCGCGAGGCATGAGCTCGGGCACGACCGCTTTCTTGGCAGCCGCGTCGAGCTTGGCGGCCATCTGACCGTTGACGAAGTTGAAGTAATAGAGGTGTCCGATCCAGAGAATGCCGACGAAAATATGCATCCACCGAAAGATTGCTTCTAAACCGTCCATCAGCCCTCCTAAGTTTTCTACCTGACGCGTTTAGACCGCGGGGAGTCTATCATGACTTCACAAAGGAGGCCGGTTGCCAACGCCGTAGCCGGTGAGCTCCACGAAACCCTGTCCGAGCGCCTGTCCGTCGGGATCTTCGATCGAGACGGCGCCTTCCCAGTAGTGGATTCCACCCCGGAGCCGACTTCGGTTCTCCTGATCCGGGACCAGAGGAGAAACCACCAACGTCTCGCCCAGGACCCGGATGCGCCAGCGGGACGGATACCGCGCTCCGGTCTCCAAGCTGGTCCAATGATCGAGAACCTCGACCTCGAACGACTCGGGTGTCAGATACTCAGGATCGCCTTCCACGGAGACGAGCGTTCCGCTCGCGATGTCGACCCCACCGTCTGCCGTCCGCATGAGATACAACATCAAGTCTCGGCCGTCGGCGAGCTGCAGGCTGAACCAGTCCCATCCGATTTGCCCACTACCGAGCTGTGAGGAGCTGAACTCCTTGTCCATCCAGCTGAGTCCCGTCACCTCGTGACGCTCACCATCGAACGTGAGCTCGCCTTCAGT
>DASPGQ010000681.1 GCA_035620555.1 Vicinamibacteria bacterium | reverse complement strand
TCCACCAGGCCGAAACATTGCTTTTCGATCAGATCCTTCTTGGCGCGCCGCAACGACTCGAGCTCCACGAGACCGCTTCCGCCGAGAGACGCTCCAATCGCCTGGCCCAGACCGACGAGCGTGAGTCCGTTCGACTCGAGGGAGACGGCCTTCGCGAGATTGGCTTCCTGACT
Source organism: Vicinamibacteria bacterium (assembly GCA_035620555.1). Lineage (NCBI taxonomy): Bacteria > Pseudomonadati > Acidobacteriota > Vicinamibacteria > Vicinamibacteria bacterium. The sequence goes on along the minus strand of DASPGQ010000681.1, from coordinate 5,544 downwards.
CAAGCTCTCGACGGCGTACCGTCTGCGCGTCGCCTCGTCGGGGAGCGGGACCTCGATCTTCGCGATGAACGGGTTCTCCACCAGGCGTCGATGCACGTCACCCAGACTTTCCGCCAGAAGACAGAGGGTGACGTCGGCCGCGCGTATCCCGGGGTCGTTGGCCCAGTTGAGCAGTTTGATGAGATTTGCGCCGAGCTCCCCCGACAGCAGAGAGCTATCCACCGCGGGGGTAATCGTCTCGAGGTAGCGAATGACGATCGCGACACTCCTGCGGTTGCCCTCGGGCGGAGTGTCCACCAGTTTGTGGAGAATGTAGCGGTCGAGAAGATCGAGCACGATCCGCGGGTCCTTCGGGCGCGTACTGGCCAGGCTCGTTCCGCTGATCATGTCGATCGCCGTGAGCGTCTTGTAGAAATCCTCTTGCATCGTGCGGCGACGGGTGGCGTCGCCCGGTGCCAGGAATCTGATTCCGCTTCCCCGATCGTAGGAGAGAACGACATCGCGCTGGCCGAAGAGCTGGGTGGCGAGGTAGTGCTCGAGCGACACGAACTGCGAGGTCTCTCCCAAGGGAACGACATCGTGAACGTTCCCATGGAGGAGAAAAACGCTCGCGGCGCTGCGAACGTAGCTTCTAGCGAGCTCCCGGGCCCACTCGGGAGTGCCGTCAGCGATCATCAGTCCGACTCGGGCGTCGCCTGCCTCTGGGGTCCCACGGTCTTCTCGGTCGGAGTCGAGGAGGGCTCGACCAATCCCTGTTCGATCTTGAACTGCTCGAGGAGCTCCTTCGCATGTAACTTGTCGGCCTCGAGCTTGGCTTTGAGCACGTCCACACCTTGATCGCTCAGGTCGGAGGCGACCTTCGATCGTGCCCGTGCCTTGTTGATTTGTTCATCCACCCGGCTCAGGATCGCACCGATGTCCGACGAGACGTCGAATTTCGTGTTGAGTGCTCCGGCCGTCTCCGAGATTTCGGCTAGGGCCTTCTCCATTTGAAGGACAGCCTTCTTCTTTTCTAGGTCCTTCTTCGAGGTCTCGATGTCCTTGAGCGCCGCCTTCATCTTGAGAAGGTTGTTCTCGTAGTTCTCCTGGTGCTGTTTCAGCTGCTCCTCGTTGCTCGCAAGCTCGTTCTTCACCCGAGCGAGCTCGAGGGCGAGCTGGGCAGCGATTTCCTCCTGCGCCGCGTTCAGGTGGTTCTTGATCTGGCCGGTCAAAGTAGTGATTCGGGAGCTCTCTCCATCGACTTGCTGCTGGACTTTCAGCACGAGCGCCTGGTAGTTGATGAGACCCTGCCGCGCCTCCTTCAAACGCTCGGTGGCTTGTTGGAGCTTCGTCTCCGCGAGGGCGATGGCGTGCTTGTCCTCCATTTCGGTGACGGACTTGCTGAGCAAGGCGTACCAGACGGCTTTGATGCGCGCGAAGAGTCCCATTGGGTCATCCCCTTTCTCGGAAGGCCGATCGTAGCACGGTCACGAGTGCGCTCCCGGATCTTCTCCCACATCGGTCATGTTCGAGAGCGCGGAAACGTTGACCTTCTGGAGCGCGTCGACGAGCTCGGGGATGTCGTCCACGTGCTCGAGCTTGGCGATGAGCTGCTTCAATTTCGGATCGTCGATGCCACGGTATCCGCGGAAACGATGGGCCATGAACTTGACGAGGGGAATCAGTGTTCCCTGGATGAGATAGGCCTCTCGGGAAATCAGCTCGTAGTCGGGCGGCGGGCCCTCGGGCTCCCTCTCCACCACCCGCACCTCTTTTTGTCCGTTCCGAATGGCATCCAGGACCTCGTGGAGCTTTTCGATGTAGGGGGCGAGGTCGAGCTTTACGTCCACCGTCGACACCGGCGGGGGAGCCGCGGCAAAGGCGCTGATGTCGGGATCGAGCCCATCGGCGGATCTCGAGGCGGCTTCCTCCACGGCGCGCTCGATGCTCTCGCTGATGTCCTCGAGCCTCTCGGAGACGATACTGAGCTGGCCCGTCAGCCGGCTGGCGGGGTCGTCCGCCGAGCTTCCCATTCTCTGGATACGGACGAAGCCCTTCTTGATCTCCTCCCAACGTTGTCTCTGGCCGGGCGTCATTCGGCCCCTCATCTCCGCCAGCTTCAGGAGGTTTTCTTCCGCGCCGGTCGTGAGGGTCTGGGACTCACCGAGGTAGTGGTCGTCGATCAGGGTCTCGAGCTCCCCTTCGTTCATCGCGGCAACAATCTTCTCCGCGAGCTTGTTCATGTTCCGATAGCTTCCCTGAAGCTTGAACGGCGGTTCGGTACGGTAGGCGTCCTGCTGCGAGGCGGACAAAATGTACTGCTGGTTGATGCGCAGGAGCGTCTGCTGCACCCGTAGGAGCTTCTCGAGTACCGAAAGAATCTCGGATAGCTCGACCGCCGAATAAGCGTGAGACAGCTGGTCGACCTGAATCGGCTCCCCTCGAGCCATGCGTACCAGCTTGTCGACGTCGCCCGGGTCCCGCGTCGTCAAGGGAGCGAGGACGCGGTTCGACGTGAGGCTGTTCTCGATGTAGGAGAGCGCGAAGAGCTCGTCCTTGCCTTCGAGGATGTCGCCGAGATTGTAGGTGTCGGCGCGGTTGGCGAGCATGTCGGGAATCTGGAACTTGGCCCCCGACTCGGTGTAGGGGTTGCCCGCCATACAAACGACGAACTTCTTGCCCCGCAGATCGTAGGTTCGGGTCCGTCCCTTCCATACTCCTTCGACTTTGCGCTGGGCGTCGCACAAGGAAATGAACTTCTGGAGAAACTCGGGATGAGTATGTTGGATATCGTCGACGTATAGCAGGACGTTGTTGCCCATCTCGAAGGCCAGGTTCAGTTTCTCGATTTCCTGCCTCGCGGTCGCGTTAGGGGCTGCGGCGGGATCGAGCGATGTCACCGAATGGCCGAGCGCAGGGCCGTTCACCTTCATGAAAACGAGGCCCAGCCGGCTGGCGAGGTACTCCATCAGCGTCGTCTTGCCGTAGCCCGGGGGAGAAACGAGAAGAAGCATGCCCATGAGATCGGTCCGCTTCCCTTCGCCCAGAGCTCCCATCTGCTTGGCCAGATTGTCGCCGATGAGTGGGAGGTAGACTTCGTTGATGAGCCGGTTCCTCACGAATGCGGACATCACTCGCGGCTTGTACTCTTCGAGGCGTAGCTTCTCGCTCTCCCGCATCAGTAGGGCATGCCGAGCCTTCTGAAAGTCGCGGAACCCTGGCACGCGCTCCTGCCGGAATCGGCCGACCCGCGCTAGGAGCTCGTCGAGGCGCAGGGTCATTCGACCGTTCACGATCCTTGGATGATTTCCGAGTAGGCCCTCCACCTCGGTGGCCGCCTGGGCGCTCGAGACCTCCCGGCTCACCGTGCCCTGGTACAAGAGGGCCACGACCGCCTCGTCGGTGAAGCGTGTGTCTTCTCCCGCGAGGAAGGCTGTCATCCAGGTCCGAACCAGCTCGAAGGCGCGCGCCGGCTCGTCGCGAAGCGCTCTCAGGTCCTGCTCCATGTCGCGCTCGCCACCCGCCTCGTGCAGGTATGCATCGAAGCGACGCAAGAGCGCGTCGGCTTCGGCGCTGAGAACGAACTTTTGAGGCTGACGCGCGATCTCCTCGAGAAGGTAAGCCCCGGCCCCCCGGACTTCTGCGAGCGAGGTCGCGATGCCGAGACCGGAAAGATGCTCGACGATCGCCTGGTCGAGCTCATCGTGAAGCCGCGCCATCGCCACCGCCCGTTGAAACTGCGATCGCAGCCGCACCAGGCTCCTCGCCTCACTCTCCCAGAGCGAGCGCTTCTTGCGCTCGGGATAGCTCGCCCAGAACAGGGTGGCCAGGGCACGCGCCGACGGCGAGTAGCGAAGCAGATCGGCCGTCTCGCGCATCGAAAGGAGCTTCTCCAGAATCTTGGTCGCGTCGGCGTCGTGGATCCCGCGCTCGTAGCCTTCGTCATAACGCTCCGAAGCGTAGTTGCGAACGAGTCCGAGCAGGTGCCCGTCGTGGAGGGCGGCCTCGTGGAGCTTGCGGACGGAGAGGTCGCCGCTACCGAGCTCGGCATCGGCGAAAATCGTGTAGGCGAGGAACTCGCCTCGGTAGACCTCCCTGGTTTCCGAAACCAGCTCCTGGGACCAGTAGTCTCGTGTTCTCACGAACTCGGGATCCTCGATTCGCTCGTAGAATCCAGTGCCGGTGAGGTGGAGGGACATTCCCGCGTCTCGTGGAACCATGGTGAGCTCGAGCGGCTGGGTGTTGACGCTGAATCGGTGCCGCCCGAGCTTGATGACGTTCTGACCCTCCTCGTAGATGTCTTGCCGGTCACGGAGGCCTCGGGAAGCGTCCTCCTTGGCCGCCTTGATTCGTCCCTCGATCTCGTCCGCGTGAACCGAGTCGCCGAGCTCGCGAAGGGTTTTCGCGGTTTGCCGAAGCTTCGCCACCATCGGATCGGAGGCGAAGAAGGCGTTCAACGCGTCCGCGGTCTCGAATGATTCGGCACGTCTCGAGACGCTCTCCAGTATTCGTTCGGCGGCCTGCACGAGCGTCTGGGCACGGCGGTTTCTCTGATCGACCAGGGCCTGCTTCTTCGATGCGACCGCCTCGTAGATCTCCTCGCGTTTGGTCGTGAGCTCGGCCACGAACTCGTCGAACTCGGAGAATCTCGTTTCGAGCTCTTCGAGCTGGAGCATCAGCTTCGAGAGCTGCTCGTCGCACTTTTCGGGAGTGTCGGCGAGCCCGAGTGCACTGACCACGCTCTGGCTCAGCAGCTGGAACTGCACCCCGAATTCGGCGATTCCTTCCTTGGATAGGAGCTCTTTTCTCCGGTTGGCCAAAAGCGCCCGGCCGCGGTTCAAGTTCGCGAGGATCTCGGAGATGTCGGAGAGTATCCGCGTGCGAACCGTGGCGTCGTCGATCTCGAGCGACCCCACCACCTCGGTCAGGAGATCCAGGCGGTCGGCGAGCTCTTCGAGCGCCCGGCGATGGGCTTCGGCCTCCGTTACCTTGGCGAGGCCGGGCACGCTCGCCTCGAGCTCGCCAACCTGCGCCCGATAGGGAGCGAGTGCTTCTTCTCCGAGGAGAAACTCGACCGCGCGCTCGCTGATTGCGTCGAAGGTTTCCACGATGCGCTGCTCGAGCGACTCGACGCCGGCCAAGTCGATATAGCGCGTTTCCCGAAGCGTGATGAGGTGTCCCCGGGCCGAACGCAGCCGACTCAGGCAATCGACGAATTGATCGATGGCGGTCCAGGAATCCGGAGCGATGTCGCGAAAGATGGTCGCGACCGACTCCTCGGCGGCAGAGAAGACCTTCCCCGCTTCGGCCCGAAGAGCTTCGACTTTCTCGAACTCGTCGATGATGGCTTCGGCGGTGGCGTGGACATCACGCACCGCCGAGAGCAGCTTGCCGACCTCCTCGTGGTCGAGCCAGTAGTAGCCGTCGATGGTCCGCGAGCACGCCGTCACCAGGTCCTCGTATTTCTGGCGAGTCGGCTCCTGCTCGTCCACCATGCGACGGATCCCCAAGAGATCCGAGATCCCGCGGACGAGGTCGGCGTTTCCAACTTTCTCCAGAAGTGAG
>DASPGQ010000680.1 GCA_035620555.1 Vicinamibacteria bacterium | reverse complement strand
TCCATCGAGGGCCACGAACTGCCCCTCGGGAAAAATCTCGACGTGCTTGCGATAATGAGCTTCCTTGAAACGTTCCGAGTCGTCCAGAGTTGGAAAGACGAGAAGCTGGAGCCTCTCGAGAGCACGCGCGTGCCGCGGGAGGGTGGAGCAAACGACGATACCGCTGTCGAGGCGTTTCTCGTAGCTCATGGAAGAATGCTGGTGTTCGCTCTAGTGCTCAGTGCCGTGGCGGGACCCGTGATCGATCGTGCCGCCACGGCTCGGGCTGCTTACGGCGCGGCCAGCGCGCCGGGCTCGCTCCGCTCGCGCAGGGTGGGCTGAGTTCATCATCACCCTGCTAAAGGATTTCATGGGTTCGGATGGCCAAGACGCTCGGAAGTCGTGGTCTTCGAAGAATGCGAGGATTTGAGCCTCGCGAGCTCGTCCCTGGCCTGATCCAACGACTCTCTGCACGATTCGAGCTCCCGGTCGGAATCGATGAGCAACCGCTTGAGCTCGTTGTCGCGGAGAAGGTCGTCGTGCCCCAGAGCTGCCATGGCTCGTTTTGTGCACTGCTCGATCTCCGAGGGTTCCGCGTTTGCCCAGACGATCTCGCAGGCGCGACGCAGGTGCTTCTGCGCCTCTGCGGCGCTGGAATGCCCCGCGGATGGAGCCCCGTAGCCGACCACCAAGCCCAACGCAGCGGTGAGCGCTCCCCCGATTCGCATGTCGACCTCCCAAAGAGCTATCTCCAGGGGGATGGAGCTTGACCCGAAGCTGTGGGGGATGTTTCTTGACCTCTATTTTACCAAACGATCCCTATCCACTGCTCGTTCTGCTTACGGCGCGTCAACTCTCCGGCGGGCAGGCCGAGTCTCTCATCATCCTGCCTTGTGAGAAGCTTCGGACCCGGTTATAATGTCGAATGTCTACAGGAGGCCCATATGAGAATCGCAATGGTCTTCGCTCTCGTCGTTATCCATGAAACGACTCTGGCCGTCCCCGCGGAGCTGGAGTCCCGTGAGGGGTACGTCATGCCCACTGCCTGCAAGTCTCGCGAAGCGGAAGGCGGGCCGGAGGTTCACACGACCGAGTGTGCTCTCGAGCTGGAATGCGTCGTGACCGGCTACGGGCTTTGGGTCGATGGAGAATTCTTCGAGTTCGATGACGACGGAGACCAGATCGCGTTGAAGTACTTCCGTGAAACGACGAAGAAGGACCATCATCTCGTGAGCGTGACAGGCGAGTTTGGTGACGTCGAGGTCGACGTCGAAACGCTCGAGCCTATCTCGCCGTAAATCAAATGGGTCGAATGCATCAGAAGGCGAGTTTTCCCCTCAAGACCTGGCCGAACATCACGAAGTCGCCCATCAGACTGTAGAGAGGATAGCGAAACGTGGCGGGACGGTTCTTCTCGAAGAAGAAATGCCCCGCCCATGCGAAGCCGTAGCCGAGAAGCGGGAGCACCCACAGGATCGGCCAGCTGGCCGTCGCGGCGACGTAAGCGAGGGCGAGAAGGACGGAAGCGGTGCCCACGAAATGCAGGCGCCGACAGCCTCGCGTTCGGTGCTGGGAGAGGTAGAAAGGATAGAATTCTCGAAAACTCTGGAATTGAATTATCGGTTCAGTCATCTCGACGCTCCAGAGCCGGATCCTATGCGATCTCGAGCATCCATCGGGCAACGGGCGCCTTCGATTCCCACGTTTGACCGACACCGAGAGGTGCGCTACATACAACTCCTGTGCGAGCGTCGAGTCCTTCGCTCGTTTCTTCTCACCTGACGTAACGGAGGAGCAGGAATGCTATCGAGATGCCGGATGTTGACGTTCGCTGCATTCGCCGTGGGTATCTGCGCGACGGCTCGGGGCACGCCGCAGACCGAGATCGAAGACGACGACGTGAGGACTCTCGTGAGCCGTCTGGATCTCGAGCGCTTCAAGGCTACGCTCGAGGGTCTGACGAAGTTTGGCGACCGCCGCCAGGGCACGAAACGCAATCGGGACGCGATCGACTGGATTGAAGAACGACTGAAAGCCGTCGGATGCACGACGACCGAGCGGATCGATTACGTCTACGATCCTCCTCCTCGTGACTCGCGACGGCGAGCGAGCGACGAATTGAACCCGTCGGGTGGCACTCCGACTGGTGGGCGTATCGGGCGAAACGGCTCGGGTCCGGGCGGCAGCTCGATTTTCGGGTATCGGGCGCGAACCGGGGTGAATACCGACCCCATGGCGCAGCCGGACGAGACCCTACGCGAGCTGAACCGAGAGCCCGCGACCAACGGGCCGCGCCAGCAGGTGTATTGCACCAAGGTGGGGACGACGCATCCCGACGAGATGTACATCATCGGGGCACATATGGACGGTCACGGCTGGGGCGAAGCGGCGAACGACGATGGCTCGGGGACGGCTCTGGTGATGGAGCTGGCGCGCGTTTTCAATGCTCCCGACGTCGAGACCGAGCGCTCGATTCGGTTCATCCTCTGGAACAACGAGGAAACGGGTCTCAACGGCTCGAGGGCCTACGTCGAACAGCGTCGCGAGCTTCAGGGAAAAGAGGACCCCCTCGGGTCGGGTCGCTATCCCGAGCCGAGATGGCTCGGCATGATCCAGCACGACATGATGCTCTTCGATCACGGGGCTCCACGCGCCGACGGCACCGTCAGCCGCGATCAGCGAGCCGAGGCCGACGTGAACATCGAGTTTCAATCCACGGCAGAGCTCGCCGACGAAGCGCGAGATCTCGCGTTCTTTTTCAAGGCCGCTAACGACGAGTACGCGACCGACTACTCTGCGACGGTAGGCCCTCACATGACCAACACGGACTCGACTCCGTTCATGGACATCGTGCCTTCGATCAGTCTGCGAGAGAACGAGCGCGGCGCCCAGATAGGAGCCGGTTGGGATCCGCACTGGCACCAACCGACGGATCTCTATTCGACGTTCACGGACGACGACTTCCGCCTTGGCCTCAACGCGGGGCAGACCACCCTGGCAGCCATCGCCAAGCTCACGGGTGCGAGCATCTCCCGATGATCGCCTCCTGGGGGATCCGGCGAGGAGTAGAATAGGAATCACGTATGAACACCGGCCTTTTGTCGTCCGCGGGTCTCACGGTAGCTGCGGTTCTCGCCTTCTCGAGCGGTCAGGAAGGGCCCACCAGAAAGCTCATGGAAGCCAAAGCGGGCTATGCGCATCGGCTCCTCGATGCCGTCGTTCAGGACGATTTCGAAGCCATCCGGGATCAGGCCTTCCGCCTGAGAGCGGTCGCGGAGACGGCGGATTGGCGTGTCGTCGATACGCCCGAGTACACCCGTGCGAGCGACGCCTTCGTTGGAGCGACGGAGCGGTTGCTCGATGCCGCTCGTGAGAGCAATGGTGACGCAGCCGCGCTGGCTTATTTGGACATCACCCTCGAGTGCGTCCATTGCCACCGATACATCAGGAACTATCGGGCCGCGAAGGCCAGATGACGCTTCAGGAAAGAGCGACCCGGTCACCGAGTCGCGTCTTACCCGGCGATTCGATCACCGCGTACACTCCCGCGCAAGGGAACTGAC
>DASPGQ010000679.1 GCA_035620555.1 Vicinamibacteria bacterium | reverse complement strand
GGCAGGTCGGCGCGACCGACGGCAACACGGTTCGGCTGCCGCTTATGCTCATCCAGCCCCATGGCGGCAGGTCGGCGCGACCAGGCTCTCGTGCAGCTCGTTGAGCTTCGATTGCGCGGGGAGCGTCCACCGCGGAGAGCTTTTCGCGACCGACAGCGACGCTCGACACGTCAGCCGTCAGACGCCGCGTCGAAAGGAACCGTAGCTGCTTGCAGCTCTCTTGGTGTGCCGCCTCGGCTTGGTCTCGGTGATGTCGACGGGCCTCGACCGACCGTGAGGCTCGCGCGAGCGGCGGCGACATCCGATGCCTTCCTGGCAGAAACGTGGTCAAGCGCAAAAGTTACTGGCCCATGTGTCACCCCGCAACCGGATCGGGATCCACGTTGTGGGGTCACGAGGCCTTGTCCTCGAGGGCACGAATCAGCTCCTCTTTGCTCATCTTGGAGCGGCCGGAGATATCCGCCCTTGCAGCACGCGCCAGGAGCTCGGATCGGGTCAGGGATGTCAGGGCGGCTCCCGCACCCACCGACTCGAGACTGGATTTGAGCGCGCTCATCAGGTCGATGACCCGGGCCTCCACGGCCGCCGGTTCGGTAACAATCCTTTCGCCTCGGGCCTTCTTCTGGATTAGTTCTAACACCTGTTCCCGATATGTATCCTTGAACTTCGTCAAGTCTAATTTCGCGGAGAGTGCGGAGATGAGCTGCCCCGCCATCTGAACCTCTTTCTCCGAGAGGGAAATACCCGACCGCAAATTCACTACGGACTCGGGGGAACGGATCTCGCCGGCGAAGTACATCGTAGAAAGGCCCAGAACTCGGCCGATAGGCCTCAGCGTCGCCAAATGCTCCTTGCTTCGCAGAACGAACCGTCCGATTCCCACCTTCTTCGTCTCCACCATCGCACGATGAAGCAACGCGTACGGCTCGGCCGAGGCGACGGCCTCCGATGGACCGAGATAGTACGTTTGCTGCCACGCGATCGGATCGATATCCGCCAGGTCAACAAACTCCTCGATTTTGATCGTGCGACTCTTCGCCGGAGCAAGTGACTCCAGCTCCTCGGACGTCACGACGACGAATTCCCCTTCGGCGATCTCGTAGCCCTTCTCGATCTTCTCCCAGGGCACCTCCTCGTCTGTTTCTCCCCCCACCCGCTTATAGCGGACGCGCTGCCCGGTTCCTTTCTCGAACTGGTGGAACCGCACCTCCCGGGACTCGGTTGCGCCGTAGAGTTCAACGGGAACGTGCACGAGCCCGAAGCTGATGGGCCCGCTCCATATCGCTCGTGCCATAACGCGATCTTAATACCTTGTCGGTTTGTGTGTACGTTTTTTGGCCAGTGGCCCAGCTCAGCGTACTCTAATGTCAAGCGCTCCGCTGGTGACCGACAGTCAGGGCTCGAGGATCGCTTCCGCATCCAGGGTGATTAGAACGTCGTGGCCTACCACGACTCCACCATTCTCGAGCTCGCCGTTCCAGCTCACGCCGAAATCGTGCCGGTTGATTTGTGTTCTGCCCGTGAATCCAGCCCGAGTCCTTGGCCCGAGGTCTTGATCCCCCTCCCACCAAGGCGTGGACCATTGCCCGAGGTAGCGGACGTCGAGGACGACCTCCCGATGAACGCCACGAATGGTCAGCTCACCTCTGACTTTGAAGTCGCTCTCGCCGATCTGTTCGCTGAAGTTCCCGTCGAAGGTAATTTGGGGGTGGTTCTCGACGTCGAGGAAATCCGCACTCCGCAGGTGTGCATCGCGTTCCGGCTCACCGGACCAGATCTTGGCCGCAGCGATCTCGACGTGAAGGGATCCGCGCAACGGGTTCTGGAGATCGAAGTCCAACCAGCCGTGGACATCGCTGAATTGCCCACGGACCCACGTCACCATCATATGCCGCACCGAGAATGAGGCGGCGGTGTGGCCGGGCTCGAAGACCCATCTCGGCATGTTTCCTCCTTAATTCGATGGCGGACCTTACTGTACCCCAAGGCCGCGCTTAGGATGACGCGCGCCGGGCGCCGACCCGGCGGCGGAGAACAGGACCTCTTGCAGGAGAAGGCAGGGATCAGCTGGCCGCTTCCGCGCTTCCATCTCCATCCAGATGATGACGGGGCGCATCATGTAAATAACGTCGTTATGCGCACCGCGAGACATTTCCTTTCGTTTTTGAACTGAGCGTAGGATTTTAACGTCTCGTCGGTGCGCTCCCAACTAAATCCGCGAATTAACGAAGAGGAGACTTTTTGATCGACCGTAAACTGGGCCTATGGGTCGTTGTGGGAAACGCCACGAGTCGGGTTCTACCAGCTCCTGACCGAGCCCTAACTGGCTCGCTCACCGATGATTCGAAGCGTTTTCCACAATCGCGGCCGCGTCCATAGGCCATCCCGTCACCCCGATCTGATCCCCAGAAATGTCAGGAGAACCATTTTTCATAACGCCAGACCTCGAGCGGAAAGATTCCGTTCAGCGTCTCCAGGATGGTTCATCATGGTCCCCACTCGATGCCACCCGGATTTCTCATAGAATCTGGCCGCTCGCTCGTTTCCGATGGCACATGCGAGCCATGCCCTTTCCACGCCGTCTTCGACGAGCCGAGCCTCGGCATCGGCAATCAGCGCCGCCGCGACTCCCGCGCCGCGTGATTGCGCCGAGACGTAGAGTTGATAGAGCTCGTCGCCCTTCACGACGCAGAATCCAACGGGCGCTCCCACGGGACCGACGACTCGCACGCTCGGAAGAATCGCCTCGAGCCTTTCTCTAAAGCTATCCCAGCTACGAAGCCTAGCCAGTTGGGCGGGCACGATTTTCGCGTGCGCAGGCGTCGGGCTGGCTCCCGTCGAGATCGGTGAAGCCGTAGCTTCTTTGCGAGCTGCCCACTGGAGAGCGACTTACCGTTCCGGCGCGACTCGTTCGGATCCATGCGAGGGCCGCCACGGCAGGGCCGACGAAGGCGGGACTCTCGGAAATGGCGAAGTGGGGCGACCGCTTCCTCGCGTCGTACCCGTTGCCTGATGTCTCCATGACGCCCATCCTAACCCGGTTCGAACACGAGCTCGAGAGTAAGCCCGTCGGGGTCCCGGGTATAGACTCGCCCGCGCACGTCCTCGAAGTCCGCGCCGATCTCGGCGAGACGAGTCAGCAACTCCGCTCGCTCGCTGGCCGGCACGCGGAACGCCATGTGAAGACCGAATGGGTAGCGCCCAGGATCCCCGTCCCGGCGCGGGACGATCGCGATGCAAACATCACCGGCCGTGACGGCCGTGTGACCTGCCATCGCCTTCGTTTTGCCATCGAGCAGTCGGCGGTAAAAGTTTATGCTGCGGGATGAATGACTCGAGACGATCCCCAGGTGATGGATGGCGATGCTCATGCGAAGACTCCTTGGCTCAGGGGCACACGTGCTGCACCGTGCCACCTGCCATGGATCCTTGCGTGGGCCCATCCCGCGCTGGACAACTGCCCTCTTTCGAGAGTGCCC